>WRCW01000054.1 GCA_009783755.1 Spirochaetaceae bacterium | reverse complement strand
TCCTATAGCTGAGGTAAACGAAGCATTTAATACTTTTAATAACAGAATAGGCGGAGCAATAAAAGTTATTACAAAGCCGCAGGAGTAAAAAATGCCGGCAATACTTCTTATAGCAACACTTGATACCAAAGCAGAAGAAGCTTTTTATATTAAGAAAAAAATCGAAAGTTTAGGACAAAAAGTATTACTCGCAAACACAGGAGTTTTTCTTCCTCTTAAAGAAAGTGGCGATATAAAGGGAGAAGATATTGTAAGAGCAGGATGCGGGCTTACTGTTGAAGAACTTAAGGCAAAAAAAAGCAAAGGCTTTAGCATTGAGTCAATTACAAAAGGGATAAGAAAAATCACAAGGGAACTTTATGAAGAGGGAAAAATATCTGCTGTTCTCTCCATAGGAGGGGCGCAAGGGACAGATATTGGAACTTCTGCAATGAAAGAACTTCCATTTGGTATTCCCAAATTCATGGTATCTACTGTTGCTTCGGGGAAAGCAACTTTTGGTCCTTTTATTGGAACAAAGGATATTATTATTATGCATTCTGTTTGCGATATCCAGGGGCTTAATGTTGTTACCAGAAAAGTTTTTGATAATGCTGCCGCGGCTATTTGCGGTATGGTTATGGATAAAGAGGAAAAAACAGACAGCAATATTAAAACAAAAGGATCGATTGCAGTCAGTATGCTGGGAACTACAACTCCAGGTGCTCTTTATGCAAAAAAATTGCTTGAAGCAAAAGAATATGACTTTGTTGCTTTTCATCAGAATGGCACAGGTGGAATCGCCATGGAGGAGATGATAACAGAAGGGCTTTTTAAAGGTATTCTTGATATAAATTTGCATGAGATAGGGGACAGATATTACGGAGGGCTCCATGGTTCAATTAGGGAGGGGAGGCTTGAAAGCGCTGCAAAAAAAGGGGTCCCTCAGGTAATAGCGCCGGGCAGCATAAATTACACAGTGCAAGGTCCGTATAACGAACTTGGCGAAGAGATGAAAAAAAGAAAGCTTATTGTTCACAACTCATTTCTTACGCTTGTAAGACTGACCCCTGAAGAACTTGTAGAAGTGGGAAAAATTACAGCAGAAAAAATAAATCTTTCAACTGGCCATGTGCATGTTTATGTTCCACTTAAAGGATTTTCATATCCTGATACAGAAGGGCGGGAACACTGGGATCCGGAAGGTAATGATGCTTTTATTAAAAATCTCAGAAAAAATTTAAGAAAAGATATTCCCTATGATGAACTTGATATGCATATTAATGATAATGAATTTATTGATATAGTTGTAAATAAGCTTTTTGATTTTTTGGGAGAAAAATAATGGCTAAAGAATATATAAAAAAAAGGAGGAATAGTAAAAATGGCTAATAATATGCTGTGCGGGGTTTTTGCCCCAATGTGTACTCCATTCAAAAATGATGAAGTAGATTATGCAGGAATGGAAAGTAATGTAGAGTTGATGAATATGTCGGGTCTTAAAGGATATTTTGTTCTTGGAACAAATGGTGAATATAAGACAATGTCAGAAGAAGAGAAATTTAAATTGCTTGGTGTTGCAATAAAAGCAGCTTCAAAGAACAAAGTTGTAATGGCAGGTACCGGAGCAGAGAGCACGATGGAAACAATAAGACTTACAAAAAAGGCTGCGGACCTTGGCGCGTCAATGGTCAGTCTTCTTATGCCGAGTTTTTTTGCAAAAAGGATCACAGTACCTGTGATGATAAAACATATTGTTGATATTGCAGATGCTTCGCCTGTTCCTGTTGTTCTTTATAACAACCCGTCAGTTGCAGCAGGTGTTACAATATCTCCATTGGTAGTAAAAGAGGTGTGTCAGCACAATAATGTGGTAGGGTTAAAAGACAGCAGCAAGGAAACATGGCAGGAGAATATCGATTACTGCAGTGAAAAATTTTCAGTAATGGCAGGAAGCGCAGGGTATTTTCTCGATCTTCTTGAAAAAGGGGGAACAGGAGGAGTTCTATCTCTTGCAAATGTTTTTCCGGAAGAATGCGCAAAACTTTATCAACTTTATATTTCCGGAGAAAAAGAAAAAGCAAAAGAGCTTAATATAAAACTTGTTGATCTTAATAAAAAAGTTTCAGGAACTTATGGAGTTCCCGGAGTTAAATATGTTATGGATCTTGCCGGGTTTACAGGTGGGCTTCCAAGGAAGCCGATCTTTGGACTTACAAAAGAAGAAAAAGAAAAACTTGAAGCTGACCTTAGGGAAAGTGGTTTTTTAAAAAAATAACTGGAGGCAAAAATGTCAAAAGATGGAATGAAAAGAGGTAAAAGTTGGAATATCCTTGATCTTGGATATCTTGATGTCAGAGAACATCTCAAAAAAAATGATACAATTATTGTAAGTATGGGTTCAATTGAAAAACATGGAGCACATTGTCCGCTTGGAACAGATAGTTTTACAGCAATGGGTATTATAGAAATTGCAGCAAAACTTACAGATACACTTTATACACCTTTGGTTCCAATAGGTTATTCTCCACACCATATGGGAAGAGTGGGAGAAGGAACAGGTACTCTTACATTTTCAGGAGATACCTACAGAAAAGTCGTATATGAAATTGCAAGAAGTCTTATTTATCATGGTTACAATAAACTCTTGTATGTTACACACCATGGAAGCAATTCAAAAGTAATAGATGATGTATTAAGAAAAATAAGATATGAAACCGGATGTTTTGTAGGATGGTTTAAAACCCCTACAGAAAGAAATTATAGATTTATTGCTGATATCCTTGAAGGAACTCCAGAGGAGACTCCAGGATGGCATGCAGGAGAACTTGAGACATCAACAGCATGGGCATATAATCCGGAATCAGTTGCAATGGAGCTTGCAAAACCAGACAAAACACATGCACCAAGCTGGATGACAAAAGAATTTACAAAGCATGATGGATCAGGCTTTGTAACATTCAGAGGGGATGAGTGTATGTGGGTGCCTATGGAACATCATGAATATTCAGATACAGCAACAATAGGTAATCCTTTAAGAGCATCAAAAGAAAAAGGAGAAAGAATACTCCAGAGAGGCGGAGAACTTCTTGCTGCAACAATAGAAGAAATTAAAAAATTTGATATCAAAGTTCCTGCAGAAAAAAGAGAATTTAACAATCGTGCATAAAGGTTAGCATTAAATGATAATGGCTGCTGATGTTTGTTTTTATAAAACAGATGTGGCAGCCTGATTAATCTTGGGAGAATAAATATGGAACGTTTAAAGGAAAGAGTTGCTATTGTTACCGGATCTGCGCAGGGAATGGGGCTTGCCATTGCTAAAGCTTTGGGAAAAGAGGGAGCCAGGGTAATAATAACAGATATAAACAGCGAACAGATAAAGAAAACAGTAAGTGATCTGGAAAACGAAGGATATAAAGCAGAAGGATTTAGTATGAATGTAACTGCAGAATCTGAAGTAAAAGAAGTATTCACTGCTGTAAAAAACAAATACAATAAACTTGATATTCTGGTAAATAACGCAGGGGGGGCTTTGAATACCCCATATAAACTGGATGAGATCGAAGAAAAACACTGGAATCTTGTCCTTGATGTTAATCTTAAAGGAACTTTTTTCTGCTGCAGGCAGGCAATCAATATTATGGCTAGCCAGGGAGGCGGGGCAATTGTAAATATTTCAGCCCTTGCAGCGCACTACAGAGCAAGTCTTGCAGGCGTTCAATATACAGCTGCAAAAGCTGGAGTAGAAGGGCTTACCCGACAACTGGCTTATGACTGGGGAGAGAAAGGGATAAGAATAACTGCTGTTGCCCCAACAGTTACCATGACTGGCGACAGGGTAAAGGGGCTATGGGAAGAGAAAGGAAAAGAAGAACAGGAAAAGACTCTTAAAAACATTCCGCTCCGAAGATTAAGCACTCCGCAGGAAATAGCTGCTGCAGTAGTTTTTCTTGCATCAGATGAGGCTTCATATATCACAGGGATTACTCTGGATGTAAGCGGCGGAAGATATTTAAGATAACTGCCCTTTTTATATACGGGCAATATCCGGAGAGAAGTTATATGGGTGAAAAACATAAAGTACTATTACCTCAGCCTATAGAAGCTGAGGCACAGGAGTATCTTGAAAAAAATAACTGTGAAATTATTCTGTGTTCAAAATGCGAGCATGATGAAGTAGCTGAAAAAATAAAAGAAGCAGAAGCAATTGTCCTTCGCACAGGAATACACATTACCCGCGATCTTATTGAAAAAGGGAAAAAGTTAAAGACAATAAGCAGGACAGGTGCAGGGGTTGATAATGTTGACCTTGATGCTGCTACTGAACATAAAGTAATTGTTACTTCAAGTCTTGGAACAAATACTACAACAGTTATTGAACACGCACTTTCTTTGATACTTGCACTTTCAAAAAATCTTTTGCTCATGGATAGAGAAATGCGCAAAGGAAATTTTAAAATCAGATATAATAATTTGTCTTATGATCTAAGGGAAAAAACCCTTGGCGTTATAGGATTGGGCAGGATCGGCGCAGGGCTGGCAAAAATTTGTAAAGAAAGTTTTGATATGAAAATTATCGGGAATGATGATTATCTTCCTGCAAGCGTAAAAGAGAAAGAATTAAAATGGGTAAAATTTACAGATATAGACACCCTTCTTGCAGAATCTGATATTGTATCAGTACATGTTCCAATGACAGAAGAAACACGCGGAATAATAAATTATGAAAAAATGAAGAAAATGAAAAAATCTTCTATAATAATCAACACCTCTCGTGGTGGAATAATAGCGGAAAAAGATCTTGAAAAAGCATTGCAGGAAGGATTGATTGCAGCAGCAGGACTTGATGTTTTTGAAAAAGAACCTCCTGATGAAAATAACCCATTGCTTAAAATGGAAAATGTAATTATGACCCCGCACACTGCTGCTCTTACGGTTGAATGTACTTTAAGAATGGCAATGGATGGAGTAAAAAGAATTGTAAAATATTTTAATGGCGAGATGCCTGAAAATATTGCAAATCCCAAGGTTTTAGATTTATAATCAAGAGACAAGATCACTGCCAGATGTCATGTTGTTTGGAGTAGATGTGAGGTAATGAAATGTATCCCGAATATTTATATATAAATTTATTTTTGTTTTTATAAGAGCATAAGAGATAATTATAAAATAGCTGGAGTAAAAATGGGAAGCTGTTGTACAAAAAAAGACAATTCTGTATTACAAAAAGAAGCAGAAGAAATAATTGCAATTGCCGGAAAAGATAAAACAATAACAATACTTCAGGAAATTCAGAAAAAAAAAGGATATATTTCAGAATCTTTATTGCGTGAAATTTCTTGTTTGACAAAAATACCAGTAAGCGATTTCTATGGAGTTGCAACTTTTTATTCGCAATTCAGATTTACTCCGCTTGGCAAGCATGTTATAAAACTCTGTAACGGAACAGCCTGCTTTGTATCTGGCGCTGATGCTTTATATGAAACATTGTGTGATTTCCTCAAAATAAAAAGTGGAGAGACAACAAACGATGGACTCTTTTCCCTTGAAACAGCTGCCTGCCTTGGGTGCTGTTCTCTTGCTCCTGTTGTAATGATTGGAGAGCGTGTATATGGGAAGCAAACTCCAGACAGTATAAGAGAGCTGCTTAACAGTATAATAAAAGCTGATTCTTCGGGAGCTAAATCATGAGCTCTGTAATGATCAAAGTAGGACTTGGCTCTTGCGGGATTGCAACAGGCGCTCTTGATGTGTATGACTATTTTCTCTCTGATGAAGTTAAAAAAAATCTTGGAAATATCTCTCTAAGCGTAACTAAAACATCATGCATAGGACTTTGTTTTGCAGAGCCAATAGTTGAATTTTATGAAGGCAATAAAAAAATCGTATATGGTCGTGTTGATAAAAAATTTGCAGAAAAAATTATTGCAGGTATTTCTTCTGGCGCTCTTCCGCCGGAGAACAGGATCCTTGATGAAGAAGATGTGAAAAAATATATTGGTCCGCAGGTAAAACTTGCACTTAAAAATTGCGGAGTTATTGATCCAGAAAGCATAAATGATTATATAGAGGGAAAAGGGTATACTGCGTTAAAAAAATCTCTCTTTGATATACCAAATACAAAAATAATAGATATCATGAAAGAGTCAGGTTTAAGAGGGCGTGGTGGAGCAGGATTTTTAACAGGCCAGAAGTGGGAATTTCTTTTAAAAGCAAAAGGAGAGAAGAAATATCTTGTGTGCAATGCTGATGAGGGAGATCCTGGCGCTTTTATGGATAGGGCAATTCTTGAGGGCGATCCCCATTCGGTGATCGAAGGGATGACTATTGCTGCCAAAGCAACAGGCGCACAGCTTGGGTATATTTATTGCAGGGCAGAGTATCCTCTTGCAATTAAAAGAGTGAAAAAAGCAATAAGTGATGCGAAAGAAAAAAAATTCCTGGGAGAAAAAATTCAGGGAACAGATTTTTCTTTTGATATAGTTCTTAAAGAAGGGGCAGGTGCATTTGTTTGCGGAGAAGAGACAGCGCTTATAATGTCAATTCAGGGATCAAGAGGAATGCCTACCTTGCGGCCGCCATTTCCTGCAGAAAAAGGGATAAATCAATTACCGACAAATATCAATAATGTTGAAACCTATGCAAATGTTCCGGGAATAATAGCTAACGGAGCAGAATATTTTAATAAATATAAATCTGGAAACAGCACAGGAACAAAAGTTTTTGCACTTGCAGGAAAAGTTAAGAGAGTGGGGCTTGTTGAAGTTCCAATGGGTATAACAATACGCGAAGTTGTCCAGGAAATAGGTGGAGGGTCTTCTACGAAATTTCCGCTTAAAGCAGTTCAGTTGGGAGGACCTGCAGGCGGCTGTATCCCTGAAAGTCTTTTTGATACTCCCATCAATTATGATTCAATAAATGCAACTGGCGCAATAATGGGCTCAGGCGGGCTTATTGTAATGGATACCAGCTCCTGCATGGTCGATGTTGCGCGCTACTTTTTACAGTTCACGCAAAATGAATCTTGCGGCAAGTGTACATTCTGTAGAATTGGAACAAAAAGAATGTTAGAAATATTGCTGCGCATAACAGAAGGCAAGGGTAGCGAAGATGATATCATTCTGCTTGAAGATCTTTCAAATCATGTAAGAAAAACATCCCTTTGCGGACTGGGACAACTTGCGCCAAATCCTGTTCTCACAACGCTTAAATATTTTAAGGATGAATATATTGCTCATGTTAAAGAAAAAAAATGTCCTGCCGGAGTATGTCGTTCTCTTATTAAAATTATTATTGATCCGGAAAAATGTACAGGGTGCACTGCTTGCGTTAGAGTTTGCTCTGTAAATGCAATAAGCGGGGAAAGAAAAAAGATACATACAATCAATAATGAAATCTGTATAAAATGCGGCATTTGTATTCAAAAATGCAAATTCGATGCAATATATAAAAGCTAGGTAAAAAGATGGCAGATGTTATTGTAAAAATAGATGGCAAAGAGATAACAGTTCCAATAGGATCTACTGTTTTAGAAGC
Source organism: Spirochaetaceae bacterium (assembly GCA_009783755.1). Lineage (GTDB taxonomy): Bacteria > Spirochaetota > Spirochaetia > CADAEX01 > CADAEX01 > WQTU01. Next base: position 4,476 of record WRCW01000054.1, on the reverse strand, counting down.
AGCGAAAAAAGCAGGCTATGATATTCCTGTGTTTTGCAATGCAGAAGGTTTAAAACCTTTTACAAGCTGTTTTGTCTGTGTAGTAAAAATAGAAGGGGGAAAGGGAAATTTTGTTCCATCCTGCGCTACAATAGTCAGGGAAGGGATGAGCATTACCGTAGAATCTCCTGAAATCAATGCAGCAAGAAAAATGTGCGTTACTCTCCTTGTTTCAGATCATTGCGGTGATTGTTTGCCCCCTTGCCAGACAGCATGTCCTGCTTCAATAGATATCAAAGGTTTTCTGAAAGCCATTGCAGATAACAAACCTGAACAAGCAGCAGAAATAATAAGGGAAAAAGCGCCGCTTCCGGGTTCCCTTGGGAGAATATGTCCAAGACCCTGTGAAGATGAGTGCAGAAGGACCAGGGTTGAGCAGCCTGTTTCTATTTGCAATATGAAACGGTTCGCATCTGATAAAGAGATCGAAAAACAGGGAAAAATTAAACTAAACAATCCATTGACAGAAACAGGAAAGAAAGTTGCAATAATAGGCTCAGGCCCGGCAGGAATGAGTGCTGCATATTTTTTAAGGCAACAAGGGCACGATGTTACAGTTTTTGAAAAAAATGAAAAGTCTGGCGGTATGCTAAGATATGGAATCCCTTTCTACAGATTGCCCGATAAAATTCTTTCAATGGAAATGGATGCAATAGAGAAAACAGGAGTTAAAGTAAAATATAATACTGAAATAGGAAAAGATATAAATATTAACTTATTGCAGAAAGATTACGATGCGCTTTTAATAGCAATAGGAGCGCAGGGCGCATCGTCGATGAGGGTAGAAGGGGAGACCCTTCCTGGTGTTTATTCAGGAATAGATTATCTTGGAAAAATCGCAAGAGGAGAATTCCCTGATCTTGGTAAAAAAGTTTTTGTAGTAGGGGGAGGCAATACAGCAATCGATGCTTCCCGAAGCGCTGTAAGATCAGGTGCAGATGTTTCAATACTTTACAGGCGCACCAAGTCAGAGATGCCTGCAAGCGATTTTGAAATAACAGAAGCTGAAGAAGAAGGGATAAAAATAGAATATCTTGTTGCTCCTGTTTCAATTACCAGCAAAGATAATAAACTTTATATTAAATGTATAAGAATGGGGCAGGGGGAGCCTGATGAATCAGGACGAAGGAGGCCTGTTCCTATAAAAGATTCTGAATTTGAAGTAGAAGCAGATACAATAATTGGTGCAATTGGACAGCGGGTTTTGAGCGAATCTGTAGCAACTTTAGGAATAGGGATCGATAAAAGTGGTAATATTATTACAGACCCGCATACATTTATGACAAGCAGGCCGGGGATATTCGCAGCAGGAGACTGCCAGACTGGGGCAGACATTGCTGTCAGGGCAGTAGGCAATGGAAGAAAAGCAGCATGCTCGATTGATCAATATCTTTCAGGAAAAGAAGTCGCAGTAGTGGGGGAGCAGAATCTTTTTAATTCACAGATGGGGCCGCTTGACAGCGTGCCGGACACTCTTTTTGAAGGTATTGAGCAAAAAGAAAGAATAAAAATGCCTTTAATAAATTTGAACGAAAGAAAGAAAACATACAATGAAATCGAAACAGGTTTTGAATATGATAAAGCTGTTGTAGAAGCAGAACGGTGTTTAAAGTGCGGATGCGATAAAATCGAGGATTGCAAGTTGAGAACTTATGCTACCAGGTTTGATGTTGACCAGAACTTTTTCAAAGGTGAAAAAAGGACATACACTCTTGATATAAGCCGGTCAGATATAAAAATGGAAACAGGAAAGTGCATAACTTGCGGTTCATGTGTAAGAGCATGCGCAGAGATAAAAAAGTTAAATATTTTCTCTTTTGTTAACAGAGGATTTAAGACCCGCATGACAGTGCCTTTTGGAAAATCTCTTGTTGATTCTGAATGTGATGGCTGCGGAGAATGCGCAAAAGTATGTCCTACTGCTGCAATAGTCATGAGAAAAAATCAATAAAATTATATTGAAGCTTGTAATCCTGAATATAAAAATAGATTAGAAATTTAGCTTAATCGTTATTTATTTACAACCAGGTCTGCTCTTTCAAAACCACTTGCCAGCATAGCTATTCCATTGTTGTATTTATTATCCATCTCTTTGCGGTCACATCCATTTAATGCGCAAATTTCAAACATCATTCTGGAAAATGCGATTATTTGAAATGTTAGCGACTCATAGTCAAATGGTTTTATTTTTCCTGAATTAATTAGCTTTGTAAAAACATCATTAAGATATTTTGTTGGCTCGTCAATAAATACTATCTGGAAAACTTTTTTTGCATCTTTATTTTTATATGACATATCTATGACAATTTTTGATATTTTCATCATTATGGTATATTCATCTTCTGTTTCAAATGTAATAAAAAGTTTGCTAAATACTTTCCCTAGAGGTTCGTTATCTATAGCTTCTATTACTTTTTCTGCAGGCAATCTTTGTTTATTTAAATTATCTTTATAATACTCAAATATTTCAGTAAGAATTTCTTTTTTATTGGCAAAATGTTTGTAGATGCTTGGAGCTTTTATATTAACTTTGTCGGCAACTTCCTGCATGGTGCAGTGCTTGAAACTTTTCTCCGCAAATGAATCTACTGCAGCAAGAAAAATTTTTTTCTTTGTTAGTTTATTACGTGGCATATTTTAGTCTCACTCCCCTATAAAAATAGGTTTATACTATGTCGAATAGTATCACAATTTATTGATTTTGTCAACAAAAGAAGTGAGGCATTATTAGCTACATATTTCTTTCTGCAACGATATTTACACCAGTTCCAAACAGATCAGATATTATTATATCTCCCATTTTTATAGGAGAAGTTAGCTCTATATTATTAACCATTTTGACTACTTCAAGTTTATATTTTTCGGGAATTGGTTTATCTGTTTTAACTGGAATAACACTATGTATTCCCCCTTTGATTTTAACAGTAGTACATACCATACGCATAGGATTTGTTATTTCGTCATGCGCATAGGTAATCCCTTTTTTGCATGTGTTTCCGCTAACTTTTAAATCATCTGCTGTTCCTGTTATATTTAGTCTGCATCCTATTGGGCAGACAATACATACTAAATTCTTTTCCATATTATTTGCTACCTCCTGCTTCAAGTGTAATTTCAATATCCCCTTTTGCTTTTTCAAATAAAGATTTTTTTACACTCTGCTTGATCATTTCGCCTGGAGTAAGATTTATTTTTTTAAATCTTGCAAGTTCATTTCCCTGATTGTTTATAACAATTGTTGCTTTATCATATTTATTTTCAACTCTCATAAAGAGATCAAGTTTATCTGGCATTGCGGAATATCTTATCCTGTGAGGAACACAGTAGGTAATACCTCCGGATACTATAGTATTCATATTTTCAGACTCGTTTATTTCTCCTTTTACAAATTTTGCAGCATTTGCTCCTGCTCTTCTGCTCTCTTCAGTTACAAAGTCCACAACATCATGAACATGCACTACATTACCGCAGGCAAAAATACCAGGGATTGATGTTTCCATGCTTTCATTTACAAAAGGACCGCTTGTTTTTCTGTCAATTTCTATTCCTGCTATTCTTGAAAGCTCATTTTCAGGAATAAGCCCTACGGAAAGGAGCACTGTATCGCATTCGTATACTTTCTCTGTTCCGGGAATAACCTCTTTTTTTTCATCAGTTTGTGCAACTGTTACGCTTTCAACACGCTCTTTCCCTGTTATTTTTGTAATATTATGGTTATAAAGAAGAGGGATATTGTAGTGGTCAAGGCACTGCACTATGTTTCGTGTAAGCCCTTTTACAATAGAGCCCCTCGCTAATACAGCAATAACTTCTCCACCCTCAAGAACAATACGCCTTGCCATTATCATTCCTATGTCTCCGGCTCCAAGAACAATAACTTTTTTACCAACCATATACCCTTCGATATTTATATATCTCTGGGCTGCGCCTGCTGTAAAAACTCCCGCAGGTCTGTTTCCTGGAATTGCTATTGAACTTCTTGTTCTTTCTCTGCACCCCATTGCAAGAATAATTGCTTTTGCAGCAATGTTTAAAACACCAGTGGTATTCATTGCTTTGATTTTTTTATCTTTGGAAATAGAAATTACAATTGTATCCAAAAGAATATCAATATTTTCTTCCTTTGCCATATTTATAAAACGTTGAGCGTATTCTGGTCCTGTAAGTTCTTCATTAAAAATATGGAGACCGAATCCATTGTGTATGCATTGCTGTAAAATGCCGCCTAGCTCAATATCTCTCTCTATTACAAGTACTTTAGTTGCGCCCTGTTTTTTTGCCTCAATTGCAGCTCCAAGCCCTGCAGGTCCTCCTCCTATAATAACAATGTCATAGTTTTCCATTCTGACGAGCTCCTTCTATTTTGATTTTCCTGTAAGTATGTATGACGATTTTTTCTCAAGCACAATTTCTTCCAATGGTTTATTAAGCTCTCTT
>WRCW01000053.1 GCA_009783755.1 Spirochaetaceae bacterium | reverse complement strand
GGGAAGCGCTCAAAACCAGTATTATAAAAAAATGGTTATATAGAGAAGCAGGCAACATCAAAACAACTTCTGATCTTGAGGCTGCAATAAGAGACTGGTATAAATTTAATCTTTGACCCGCGCTTTATTGCCTGGCAGTGTCTTCGATGGACACTGCACACCTACGGCGCAAGGAAAATCGCGCGTAGGTGTCCGTGCCACTGCGCGGGATGCTTAGCAGTGTCCCCGATGGACACTGTCCGCCTGTGGTGCAAAGTAATTCGCTCACAGGCTGTCCATGCCACGACCCCGCGCTTTATCGCGACATCCATGTCGCGGCGCGGGATGCGGCATCCGTGCCGCTAATCCTTTTAAATAACCAGATAGTTTCGGGAAGCTTTCCTGGAACATTTCCTGCAGCATAATTCCAAACAGTATCGCTTTCCATGCAGAAATAAATCGAAGAATTGGTAATATCTTTAAGCCTGCTATATAGTTTGCGGTATATTTCTTTTCTTCTTCTTTGCAAGTATCTGTATTTGCCATCTGCGCAGGGAACAAATTCATCAAACAAATAAGGACGTTCTGCTTGAGCAATCTTTTCTTTTAAATCCGGAGGATATCTAAGTGTTCCAATGCTTATCCATTTTATTTTCTCTTTTGGAAAAACTGAAAGTTTTTCTATTGTATCAAAATATAAATTTTCCCATCCTTCTTCAGCTATGACAGGATCAAAATGAAAAGCAAGATTATATCCTGCTCTTACAACTTTATCAGCAGCATCCAGTCTTTCCTTAAGAGAAAATGCTTCTGTTTCTTCGGTTAAAACAATCTTCTCTGGATTAAGAGAAAAACTTATAACACTATTTCCTTTATTATTTATTTCAAGAAGATGATCTACAAAGCAGGTTTTTGTTTTAGCTTCAAAATATAGATTTTCAATATCAGCAAGGCCTTGTATAAACTCAGCAGTCATTTCAAAAAGCGGATCAAATTGCAGAGAATCGCCAACTTCCCCGGTGCCTACCCTTACTATCCTGTCTTTATTATTTAAAGCAATTTTTCTTATCTCTTCTATTGGAGAAGAAGAATCAACATAAACAGTGACAGGTGAAAAATTAAGATAACTTTTCATTATGCAATAGCTGCAGCCAAGTGTGCATCCTTCATACAGATCAACAGTCAGATAATTACAGCAAATGTGACGTCTTGTTCCAGGGCAGCATTTGACTGCCTTTCCTTTGCGTTTTGTTATAAAAAGGGTTTTGCTGTTAAGATGATCTTTTTCAATATCTTTTGCAGAAATAACTTCTTTTACCGGAAGAGAAAGCCTCTCTATGGCTTTTTCTGATTCAGGATAAGATAAAGCATCTTCTGATATATATATTCTATCAAATATTTTTGTATAGTAATTTTTATAGTAATTCAAAAATTTCATCGCATTTTTCTTTTAGATATAAAAGCCTATCAATTATTTTTCCAAGATGTTTTTTACTTTTAAAGGAAAATTCAACACTATATGAACTACCTTCAAAATAAGGGGGCTGTTTTAACTTTATACCTGACCCTTTTAGGACAGCAGAGTTAAAATCATTAAATTTTTGTGTACAAGATGAAAGCTCCGGATATCTTGCAATAATAGCAATTTCAAAAGGGTTTTCTTCTTTTAATATCTCTCTAACAAAATAAAAACTCCTATCGCTATCAAGAAATCTCTTTTTAATAATTTCAGAGATATTTGTTAAAATTATCCTTCTATTGCTGAAAGATAAAGTTAAAAGATATGGCCCAAGAAGTTCCCAGGCTTGTTTTGGAATATTGCTGCTATTTTTAGCTGTTTTAAGATCAATAATATCTCTTTTTATAAAATCTTTAAGAATAGGTGAAAGCGAATGATATAATGAAACAGAATTTATAAATAACCCCTCTTGCTGTATCAGCGATAAAATAGCATTACTTGCTTTTCCATTTAGTTCTTTATTTATAAACAGATAAATTTTTTCTTTTTCATCCCATGAATAATTATTGCATCTGTTCTCGCATTGAAGCGCAATAAGCAGTTTTTCCTCTATCAAGAGTTTCTTTGAATCTACATTTCTGCACAAAAGAGTTTCTAATCCTATCTCTGCAGCTGCATTAATTATATGAAATCCCCATATGACAGATTCATTATCAATAACTGGAAGAGGATAAAGATCTTTCTTTAATAATTCTATTATCTCATAATTTTTACAATCATCATGATTGAGAGTAAAAAAATCGAAAATCCTGCTGCTATCTAAAAGTTTTCCAAGTTCTTTTTTATAAATGTTTTGGTTATCCATATTCATCAGTTATATAAAATTAGCAGAATAACCTTTGTTTTCCTAGAGTTGTTAAGACCATTATGGCTTGGTTTTTATTGACAATAATAGCAACTCTTAAGTATAATAAATAACGTTTTTTAAACCAATATTTAGCAGATAAAATCTATAAAAGTAGGTAAAATCGCAAAAAAAGTGGTAGAATTTCAATTTGTTGAATTCTATTAATACAAAGCATAAAAAGAGGGTAATATTTTGAAAAAAATAAAGAAACAAGCTGTTGCTATTCTTGGATGCGGAACTGTAGGCGGCGCTACAGCAAAACTTCTTACACAAGATAGTGATTTTTTAAAGAAAAGAACAGGCCTTAATTTTTATTTGAAATATATTATCGATGTTAATTTTACGCATGCAAAAGAACTTAATCTTGATAGCGCTCTTTTTGTAAACAATCTGGATGATGTTCTTGCAGACCCCGAAGTTGCAGTTGTTGTTGAATTGGTTGGCGGCACAACCTTTGCAAAAAAAGCTGTACTTAAAATTTTAAATGCTAAAAAGAATCTTGTTACAGCAAATAAAGCATTATTGGCTAAGCATGGTTTGGAGTTATTTGCTACTGCCAGAAAAAACAAGGTATCTATATGCTTCGAAGCTACCTGCGCAGGTGGAGTTCCAATAATAAGAGCTATTTACGATGGTCTTTTGGCAAATAAACATGATGCTCTTTATGGAATAGTAAATGGCACATGTAATTATATCCTTTCAGAAATGACTATAAATGGAATTTCCTATAAAAGAGCTCTAAAAGAAGCTCAGGAAAAAGGGCTTGCTGAAGCTGATCCTACACTTGATGTATCAGGAATGGATTCTGCTCATAAGCTTGCAATATTAAGTTCAATCACTTTTGGAATGCAGATAGATCTTGATTCCATAACTGTTTCGGGTATTGATAAACTTGACCAATTTGACATTAATTCCGGAAAAGAACTGGGTTATATAATAAAGCTTATTGCAATGGCAAGACATGATGAAGGACAGCTTTTTCTCAGAGTTGCACCATCATTCATTAGTACAGAGCACCCTCTTGCATGGGTATCAGGTCCTTTTAATGCAATTAGTTTATATAGCCATGCGCTTGGACACTCAATGTATTATGGAAGAGGAGCAGGCGGTTCGCCTACTGCTTCTGCAGTTGTATCAGATATTATAGGGGTATTTCTGGGAACAGCAGAAAGATTTTTTAAAACCCTTCCAATATGGCCAGATAAAACAAAACCTGCTTCATTGCTCCCTTCAGGAGAAGTAAAAGGACGATATTATCTTAGAATTGTTGTAAAAAACTATGCTGGTGTTCTTGCAAAGATTTCTGCTGTTTTTGCAGATTATGGTATAAGTATTTCAAGTGTTATTCAAAAAGAAATAACAGAAGAAATGGCAGAAGAAATAACTGAAAGCTATGTTCCTCTTGTAATTATTACCCATAAAGTCAGAGAAGAAGCTATACTAAAAGCTATAACAAAAATTGATGCATTTGACTTTGTAAAAGGAAAAATTGTTTATATTAATATTATGGATGAACACGAAGAAATATTTTAAAATTCTATTTTTTTTGAATAATTGAAAATAGGTTTGACAGACTATAAAATAGGTGATTCAATCCGTAAACTAATATATTGACTGGTAAAAGATGATTATGCTATTATCTTTATTTGAATAAAGGAGAAGCTAATGGAAGATATGGAAATGGAGGATAATGAAAGTTTCTCTCAAGACGACGTGTACTCATCGGACAAGATATATTGTGCAAACTGTGGTAATTGTAAAATTGTCAAGACAGCTGAAGGGAATGGAGCGCAATATTATCTTAGGGTAAGGTGTGCTGCTGGAAAGTGGCTCAAAAAACTTGGTGGAGAAAAATTTTATAAATACTTTACTGTAGCCAGAAGAAGTCTCCCTCAATGCGATTCCTACATACCTATGGGAGAGCCTAAAGAATATATCAAGGAACTTAAAAATACTCTTCCAATAAAAGACGAGCTATATCAATAAAAAACCAACAAAATAAGGCTAAAAATGAAAATCAGAAGAGAGCATTCAGTTATAATATTTTCACTAAGTATTATTTTTTTAATAATTACAGGCTGCAGAGGTGTACCTAAAGAGATTCCTGCTAATCTACAACCAGAAGAGTATTTTAAAAATGCTCAAAGTGCGGTAGTTGATTGGGGAAACTACAATGCAGCTCTTTTTTATTATGAAGAATTTATAAAAAATTTCCCTGATATGAGGGGAAAAATTATTGAAGCTGAATACGAGATTGCTTTTATCTATTATAGAAAGAAAAACTATGAGGAAGCAGAAAAAAGGTTTGAGGCAATACTGGAAAAATATACAACCCCTGAAAGCTCCTATTATAATGAATGGCCAAGAGTACTTTCAGAGAAAATTCTTAAGAAAATAAGAAAACAAACATCAAAAAGTGATGAATAATAATTCGTTTTAGTTTGTATTCTCACCACTACATTCTTATATACACTGAAATACCAATTTTTAATCTGGCATGTACTATTTTATCCTAAACAGGCTTGAAGCTGGTGAAAAGATTTCATGGCGGCAATATTATTGTAAAAATTGTAACTCCCTTATTATCAGCTGCTTCGAATACCATCTCTTTGGTAATTTTGCCTCTTGGTTTTGGATGAGCAGGGGCATCACCTATGAGAATTACAACTCTATCATCTGCTTCCCAGGAATATTTTGTGACTGAATCATATAAAGCTTCATAGACAGCCTCAGGTCTGTCACCACCTCCCCAGGCTTTTACAGAATCTACCTGTTTTTTTATTATAGAGGTATCGGTTGTAAATGGAAATGTTTTTGTCAGATATTCATCATTATAATCTTTATAAAAAACAAGCCCTACCCGATATTGTTCATATTTCTTTATTTTGTCATCCAATGTTTGCGCAAACCCTTTTTTTAAAACAACAAAATCATTTGCCATACTTTCTGTTGTATCTATTGCAAAAACTAAATCAATTGAAGGGCCTGAAAACCTTTCAATGGTTTTTCCTATATCTTCCAAAACTTTATCCAGAGTAGAATATATAACTTCACCTTTGCCCTTTTCTGCAATTTCAGAAAAATTGGCAACTGTATCTTTTGCATATTTATCCAAAGAGGGCGGCTTAGGAGAAGGGAGCTGAATAACATCCAATATAAATGGATTATCAAGAAAAGCGCCAGAATAGTCCCCAAACTTTTTTTCAAAGCTTCTGATGTTAAGAAATGTACCTGTTGATATATAGATATCACCATTCCTGCTCCATGGATATCCGAATTCTGTTATATATGGAATAAATATATGAAAAGCCATCCCTAATTTTTCGTTGGGTTCCGGAGTTGAATCTATAAGAAAATAGAGCCTATTTTCGCTGCTCATCTCTTTTCCATCAAGAATTCTTTTTTCATCTCCATTTATTGGATTATAGACCTGGGCTCTTAGCGCATAAACTGCATTTTTCATTGTCGTATCAGCTGTAGATTCTGTAATCATTACAGAGCCAATACCATCTTTGGCTTTTATGTATAAATGGTATCCACCATCTGTTGTTTCCTCAATTAAAATATCTTCCTTTGCTATAGATAATTTGCTTAAACCTATATTGGGGTTATTCTGCGGATAGAGGTTACATATCGCAATAAAAAACAAAATTAGAAAAACAAGTTTTTTCATAATCTAATTATCGGGATGAATTCTTAAGTAATAAACAGTAAAAACAGTATGCTGCCTTTAGTGTTTGATAACCTGTTTTGCTCAATCATGCCTGCATTAGTGCAGTCGCGACTCTCACTTAGTTGGTTAATAAATAATAAATGGCATATGGCAAGTAAGGGTAATAACCCTATGGCAAGTAAGAAACAGGGCAAATTATGGCATTGATTTTTCCAAATACAATATGGGGTATTTTTTTCCTTCTTTATCAAATTGAGAGCGTCCAGTTACTTTAAATCCTAAATGTTTAAAAAATGATACTGCATTCTTATTCTGTTCATTTACATCTACTTTGCTGATTTTTAAATTATTAATCGCAAAAACCATGAATCTTTTTCCAATCCCTTTTCCAATGGATGCAGTATCAACAAAAAGCATTTCTACTTTTTCTTTTGATACACCTAAAAATCCTTTTATTTTTCCTTTTATATCTCTGTAGGCAAATAAAGATAGATTATTAAAATAGTGAGGTATTCTGAATTTATAAAATTCAAAATCTTCTTCCTTTAAAAAATCATAGGTTTCTTTTACAACTTTTTCCCAGATTTTTATTAAAGAGGGATGATCTTCTTTTATAACTGAACAAATCATAACTTATTCCGCCTGCGAGTTTAATACCTTTACCCATCTGCATATTTGTTTAGGGATTATAATATTAAACCCACATACAATCCACTCCTTCTGCCACCTACATACAGCTAGCAGGCAGATTCATGGTTAGATTGTTGATTTTTTTAAAAATCTATCACTGCTGGAAATGAAGCATTAATAAAATTGCTACCATCTTTGGCAAAATAGATCATCTGTTTTACAATATTTTCAGCAAAAGAAAGATTTATATTTTCTTTTATATGAAAATCTATAAAAAAAGTCCAGTTTTCAAAATGAGTATAAATAAAAATTGTTTCAGATTCTGTCTCATATATTGTATATGGAGAGCTTACTACTGTTCTCCAATTACTAAAAAGAGGGACTACTGTCTGGGTAAAATAAACAGTTATAGAAGTTTGCACTGATTCCAAAGTGCCATCATTTTTTCCCATGGTTCCTAAAGGAAACATATAAATACCCCGATATCCCGGGATGGAGTTAAACCCTATACCAGGCATCCCATCACATGGGAAAGGACCTGACTGAAGAAATGCTTTATTTTGAGCTTCAAGAGAATTTACACTTATTGTTATAAAAAACAAGATAATGGGCCATGATCGCAAACCCAAAAACATTTTTCTATTCAACTGTAACACTCTTTGCAAGGTTTCTTGGTTGATCAACATCTCTGCCCAGTTCAATTGCCATATAATAGGCAAAAAGCTGGAGAGGTATGATCATCACAAAAGGATAAATAAATTCAGAAACATGAGGAACTGTGATTATATCATCAGCTATTTGGGCAACCTCTTTATCCCCTTCAACAGCAATAGCTATAACTTTTCCTTTTCTTGCTTTTACTTCTTTCATATTTGAGATTACTTTTTCCCTTAACCGGTCATCGGGGACAAGAAAAAGCGAAGGAGTCACTTCATTAATTAATGCAATAGGACCATGTTTTATTTCTGCAGCGCTAAATCCCTCTGCATGAATATATGAAATTTCTTTGAGCTTTAAAGCACCTTCCATTGCAACAGGATAATTGATACCTCTGCCAAGAAAAAGAAAACTTCTGGCAAAATTATATTTTTTTGCAAGTTTTTTGATCTCATCTGCTTTTGATAAAGCTTTGTCCATAATATCTGGAAGAGAAAACATCTGTTTTGCAAACTCAGATCCTGCCTCAAAAGACATATCTTTCATTCTTGCCATAAGCAGCGTAAATATATAGAGAGCAACAAGCTGTGATGTAAAAGCTTTTGTAGATGCAACAGCAATTTCAGGGCCTGAGTGAATATAAACTCCGCCATCTGTTTCTCTTGCAATTGTAGAACCTACAACATTACATATTCCAAGAACTTTTGCCCCTTTTCTCTTTAATTCTCTAAGTGCAAAAAGCGTATCTGCTGTCTCTCCTGATTGTGAAACAACAAAATAGAGGGCATTTTTCTGAATAATGGGATTTCGGTATCTTAACTCTGATGCAAGTTCTGCAGATGCAGGAATTCTTGCAAGTGATTCCAAAAGATATGAAGCAACAAGGCCTGCATGGAAAGAAGTTCCTGCTGCAACAATTATTACTCTTTCAATATTAAGGAGTTCACTGTTTGTCATATTAAGCCCGCCCAGGTGTCCTGTTGCAAGATTAATATTAAGCCTGCCAGCCATCCCTCTCATAACAGACTCTTTCTGCTCAAATATTTCTTTTAACATGAAGTGTTCAAAATTCCCTTTTTCAAAGGATTCGAATTCCCAATCCACTTCATTTATAGGTCTGCTAATATTTTTTTCATGAAAATCTGATATTTCAAATCCATCTGGTGTGATGCTTATAATTTCTCCATCTTCAAGATACACAACTTGCTTGGTATATGAAATCATTGCATTTACATCAGATGCAACAAACATTTCATTGTCGCTGACTCCCAGAATCAATGGCGACCCATTCCTGGCTCCAACAAGTAAGTTTGGATTGTCATAGTGCATTACAACAATTCCATATGTCCCTTTAAGATGTTTTACAGTTTCCCTTACAGCTTGAGTAAGGTTTCCTGTATATATATCTTCAACAAGGTGCGCAATTACTTCTGTATCTGTTTCTGATTTAAAAACATGCCCTTTTGCAAGAAGTTTATCTTTAAGCTGATTATAATTTTCAATAATACCATTATGAACTACAGATATTTTCCCGCTGCAATCTGTATGAGGATGGGCATTTTCATCTGTAACTCCACCATGGGTTGCCCATCTTGTATGACCTATTCCATTGTGCCCAAAAGATTCTTCCGGAACTATTGCTTTTAAATCTCTTATCTTGCCTGTTTTTTTTATAACTTTTAATCCTGTATCGGTTCCAACGCATATACCTGCTGAATCATATCCTCTATATTCCAGCCTTCTTAACCCCTCAAGCAAGATTCCGGATGCAGGCTTATTTCCGCAATATCCGACTATTCCGCACATTATTCACAACCTCTTTTCCTGATATAGCAAAATATTACATTTATTCTTTTAGTTTATCTATATTATTTATGATTATTTTACTATCTGATATGGTAATTACCGAATCTTTCTCAAAATCAATGAATTTTTCCTTTACTAATCCAACAGGTACTTCCATGTTTTTGGCAATGTTATCGATAGTTCTGTCATAATTAAGATTATTGATATCTACCCCTTTAGACTGAATAATATAATAGAGATTCATGGCAATTAGGCTTTTTATATCTTTTTTTACAAGCCTTTTTATTTGTAAATTGGCATGTTCAAGTCTTTTACACAACTTATCAATAATGTTGAGCGCTATCTTTGCATTTTTTTCAATCATCTGAATGAATCCTTCCCTGTTGAATGCAAGAAGTTGCACATCCCCTATTGCAGTTGCTGTTGCAGTTCGTTTAATTTTGCTTACGATTGCTATTTCCCCAAAGAAATCTCCTTTTTTAAGAATATCAATTATATGCTCGGTAGTGCCAATAATTCTTGATATTCTGACAGAGCCTTCCTGGATAATATACATCTGAGTACCTTCTTCGCCTTCTTTAAAAATAATTTCATTATTATTAAAGCTCGTTCCAAATTTTTCAAAAAGTGCAATATGATCTGACATATAACCTCTTCCTATTCTAATACTATTGTCTGTCCAGAAAGTCTATAAATCTGCTTCAACGCACTGTGTTGCGTCCTGGATTAGCATTTCCTCGCCAAAAGCTGCAGAAAATGCAGGTTAATGTGTCTACATTATAGACAGATTTTTATTATTGAATCAATTTTCACAATTAACAGTTATATAAATATCGTCACAGGAGAAACTTATGTGTAGAATAGTTTTTTATATTGCTATCTTTATTTATTCATTATTTTTATACTCATGCGCTCCAATAGATTCAAAAACAACTGAAATAGACCATAATATTGCTTCTCCCAAAATAATAGGATTAAAAATTGTTGAAAGCAATAAAATTGAGTTTATATTTTCAAAAGAGGTCTCAGCATCCTCATCCTCTTTTGAGATAATTCCATATTTAGGGGGTATATATTGTGAAGCAAATGAGCGGTCTATTGTAATAAATCTATCGGAAGAACAGTCCCCGGGAGAAGAATATTTTATAAAAGGGAGGGTAAAAGATAAGTATGGAAATTCTCTCTCTTTTAGCACAAAATTCTTTGGGTTTAATCCCAGGGTGCCAGGCATTCTTATAAATGAATTTACCACAAATGGCAGTACAGCTCATCCGGATATGGTTGAATTATTTATAACTACAGAAGGAAATATGGCAGGAGTTGTATATTATGCAGGTTGTGGATGTATAAATGATCATGAAATGATTTTTCCGCCATTCGAGGTTGTTGCTGGAGAATATATAGTGATACATACAAGACCACAGGGAATTCCAGAAGAAATAAATGAAACAGGAGCAAAAGATGTTTCAAAAGGGATTGATGCTACTCCATATGCAAGAGATTTTTGGGTAAAAGGGGGAACAGGATTGTCCGGCAATAATGGAGCGCTTACTATTTTTTCATCTCCTGGCGGCGATCTTCTTGATGCTGTTTTATATAGTACCAGAACATCTTCTTCGGATGAACGATACAGAGGTTTTGGGTCGATAAATATGGTCCATAAAGCAGATTGTATTGCTGAAAAGAACGGATGGTTTTTTGAGGGAGAACAAATAAGCCCGGAAGATTGTATTAACCCCAGCCAGTCAACTGCAACACGCTCAATTTGTAGAAATAGCAATTCAGATGATACAAATACAAAGAATGATTGGCATATTGTCCCTACAAGTGGATATACATTTGGCAGGGTTAATAATGATGCGGTTTATAATCCATAAACACCCTGCCCTTCGGGGGGTGGTTATGGGTTACCCGGTGCTTATCTACCCACAGGGTACGCTTATCTACCCACAGGGTACGCTTATCTACCCACAGGGTACGCTTATCTACCCACAGGGTACGCTTCGCTATCCCAAATGACTCTATGGAACAAAAGTAAACTGCCACATAACCTTTTGGGATACGCTTCGCTATTTTCTGCTTCCGAGCATCATAAGGTCTTTTAAACGAAAATCATCAATCATTACATCAAGATGTTTAATAAGTTTTAGAAGTTTGTCTTTTTCACTCTCAAGAATACCAGGATAATTAATAAGTCCACTAATAATCTCTATAAACATTCTTATAAGAGAGGCACATTCAAAAATACAAAGCTTTTCTTCTTTATCGATATTTTTTGTTAAACTAACCCGAGAATTCAACATGTCTTTATATTGTAAAAGACGGATAGTTACATTTCCAGAATAAACCCGTGTAAAATTATTAAGCATTTTTTCCAGTTTTATGTGGGTAAGATCATACTTATTAATTCTATATTTTTTAGCAATATCCTCATAAGTTTTCCACATACCTTTATCAAAATCTATTAGAGCGCCAAAAAGTTTTTCTATCTCTTTATTTGCATTTGGATGAATAAAAAGAGATGGATATTTTTCTATTTTTTCGAGTAGCTGTTCCAGAATTTTATCTGCAAAATCTTTCTTGTCTGTTTCTTTATTTATATTTTTATTGAGATTGATATTTATACTTTTTCCTGCATTGTTAATTTTTTCTTTCTCTTTTTGTTCAAGCTCTATTAACGCTTTTATTTCATCATTAAAAAATCTTGTAGGGTCAAAACCATACTTTTTTATTTCATTATATCTTTCTTCAAAGCCTTCTTTTATACGTGGTGTAAGCATATATGAGATAATTAGGTCGTTATATTTTTTTCTTACTTTTTCAGCAGTGCTTTCTATCTCTTGGCTGCTTAGTTTTTTACCCATCCTGTTATTATATTTAAAATAATGGTTGTAGGTAAATAGCGCAGCGTACCCTGTGGGTAGCGAAGCG
>WRCW01000052.1 GCA_009783755.1 Spirochaetaceae bacterium | reverse complement strand
TGGTAAAAAATACAAAACTTTTTATTGTAAAAGTTATTGATCTTTCAGAAATGGAAGGAAAGTTACCGGTTGAATAAGTATGAGAGGGGAAAAGAAGGAGAAGATATAGCTTGCAAATATCTTGCAGAAAAGGGTTACCTTATTATAGAGAGAAACTATAGAGGTAAAAAAGGCGAGATAGATATAATTGCAAGAGATGGGAATGTTATTGTATTTATAGAGGTTAAATCCTGGAAAACCATTCCTGTTTCAGAAGCTGGGTTTAGTATGAGTAATATGAAAAAAAGAAGAATTACAAAAAGCGCAGAACAATATATCTTTGAAAATAGCAAGCAAATATCAGACCTTGATATAAGATTTGATTTTTTATTCGTAGATGTAGCAAGAAATAGTATATCCCATAATACGAATATAATTATGGAGAGCTAGCAGACTATGGTAAGAATTGCTAAAGAATCAGATCCTACCAAATTAGAAGAGCTCAAAGAAAAAATCAATGATGAAAATTATTTATCAATAGCAATTCAGCAGTTAGCCCAAATTTTATCAACAGAGATAGTTGGGATTGATGAAGAAACCAATCCGTGAGGCATTAAATGGGTAATAAAAGAGATTTTAGAAGAGATTATAGAAATAAAAAAAAAGGTAATTTTAATAATCCTCCAAAAGAAAAAAGCGAAGAAAATAAAGTCATGCTTAAATGCGAGATGTGTTTGCAGGATATCCAGGATCTGAGTTCTGCAATTGCATTACCTGAAACAGGAAATCCCGCTCACTTTGACTGTGTATTAAAAAAAATCAAAGAAAGTGAAAACCTCAAAGAAAAAGAACAAGTTGTTTATTTAGGCAGTGGTAATTTTGGTGTTGTAGAAAATGTTTCAAACAACCAAAATCCTAATTTTAAAATAGTAAAAAAAATTGATTTTGAAGACCACGAAAATATACCTGAATGGCGCAAACAGATGATCAAAGTAAAACTATAAGTTATGGGGAATAAAAATTTAAAAAGGGCTGCGATATTGCAGCCCTTTTTATTGTCTTTGCTAACCTACAGAGAGGTGGAAGCTTTTGATCTTATTATCTTTTACCTTGGATTTAATCGGTCAAGATATTTAAAATATTCCATTTCTGTAGTGATTGTCTTATTAAATTTTGGAATTGTTTTTCTGTAGCTCTCAATAGATCTCCAGAATTCAAAGAAGTCAGAATCTTTTGAATAAGAATCAGCATAAGTTTTTGCTGCTGTTGCATCAGCTCGTCCTTTGATCTCTTCTGCTGTTTTATATGCCTGGGAAAGAATGGTTTTCTGCTCATTCTGGAGTTTTCCAAGCCATTCTGCTTTTTGTCCTTCACCTGCAGATCTGTAGATCTGAGCAACCTGGTTTCTATCTTTGATCATTCTGTTATATACGCTTTCTGTGAGGTCATCAGAGTATCTTATCTGCCTTATAATAATATCTATAAGTGTAATTCCAAACTGATGGGTAACTGCGCTTACAGCGCCAAATATTTCAGTAGAAAGAACTTCTCTTCCTTTTTCAATTCTTTCCTGCTTTGTGGAATCCTGGCCCCTTTCAAGCTCTTCAAGTTCTCTTTGTATAATTGCATCTTCTGCTTCAACGGCAATTTTTGTAGTTGTTGTAAGTTCATTTATAAGATTGGAACTTCTTACAGCTTCTCTTAACATATTATTAGAAATTACTGTTCTTACCGAAGAATGAATTATTTCATTGAGCCTGTTTTGGGCATTATCCATATTTGTTACTGCAGCATAGAATTGCATTGGATCTGTGATTTTCCATCTTGCTGTTACATCTACCCATATAAAAAGTTGTTCTTTTGTAGGAATTCTATCCTGACCCTGCGCTCTTCCATCCCATGAAAGAATTCTTTTTGAATATTTTACAACATTATCAATGAAAGGAACTTTGAGTTTAAGCCCTGCTTGTTGCTGGGCATCTACGATTTTTCCAAACCTGATTACTACTGCCTGCTGCCCCTCATTAAGAATATAAAAGGGACCCATTGCAAAAAGGATTACTAATAGAACTACAATGGTAAGAAATACTGTTGTGAATTTTTTGTTCATCTTGAACCTCCTTCTAATCCTTTAAAAGGGATAAAGTTTTTAAGGCTCTTGTCTATAAGATCTGTTTCATCCTTATTGCCAAATATCTCTTCAATCGTTTCAATATATAATCTTGTTCTTGTAACGCTTCTGTTATTGCGGTATTCGTTATACACGGAATTAAATCTTGCAACATCTCCCATTGCTCTGTTTTCCCGCTCTGCAGCATATCCGCGAGCTTCCTGGATTACTTTTTCAGCCTCACCTCTTGCTCTTGGAATTTCCTTGTTATAGGCTTCCTTTCCTTCATTTATAAGTCTATTCATATCCTGCTGCGCTTTGTTTACATCCTCAAATGAATCCCATACAGCTCCTGCAGGAGGAACAATGCTTTGAAGTCTTACTGTTGTAACATTTATTCCCAAAGAATAATCACTAAATTTTGAATTTAAAAGCTCTCTGGCATTTACCTCAATAGCATCTCTCTCTTTTCCCATAATATCAAAAATACCTCTGTCACCTATAAGCATATTTATTATAGATTGAGAAATATCCCAAATTGTGCTTTCCCTGCTTTCTACATTAAAAAGCCATGCGCTTGGATCAGATATTCTGTACTGAATAATCCACTCAACATTCATGATATTGAGGTCTCCTGTAAGCATCAGAGATTCTCTTGCATTATTTAATCTTGAACGTTGAAGATTTTCTGTTTTGAAATCAAAAGACATTGTTTGAACAACTTGTGTAGGAACATTATAATTTCTTTCTATTCCAAAAGGAATTTTAATGTGAAGTCCTGGTTCTGAAATTCTGCTGAATTTTCCAAATCTTAAAATTACAGCTCTTTCTGTCTGGTCTACCATATAGAATGTAGATATTGCTATAAATCCTATCAGTAATACAACTATAAAAGTTACAACTACTTTTGGTTTAAGTTTTATCTGCGGGGGCTTAAAATTACTCATGTTAAAATCGCCCATTATTTACCTCCTAAAATTATTTATACTAGGTTACTTAAGAGTAAGTTTCTAGTCAAGGAAAAATAGCCATTCTTTGTTGGTTTTGCAGGTTTTTTATTATAAATGGAGTTTGTCCATAATGCATATCCAGCCGAGAAGTTACAAACTTTGTGGCTGGGTATGATTACTTGACATTGAAAAAGCAGAAACATATAGTAAATTATTATGAAAAAAAGACTTATCACATCTGCATTGCCTTATGTAAATAATATTCCTCACCTGGGCAATCTTATACAAGTTTTATCTGCTGATGTTTTTGCGCGATTCTGCAGATTGAAAGGTTATGACACTATATATATTTGCGGTACAGATGAATATGGTACTGCTACTGAAACAAAAGCACTTGAAGAAGGGATTTCTCCAAAAGAACTCTGCGATAAATTTTTTGTAATTCATAGAGATATTTATAAATGGTTCAATATTTCATTTGATAAATTTGGAAGAACCTCAGCTGATAAACATATTGAAATTACTCAATCACTTTTTAAGAGCCTGGATAAAAACAACTATATCTATGAAAAAACTATTGAACAGCTTTACTGCACAAAATGCCAGCGTTTTCTTGCAGACAGATATGTAATGGGTATTTGTCCTTCCTGTGGATATGAAGATGCCCGCGGTGATCAGTGTGAACATTGTGGAAAATTGCTTGACCCAACAGAGCTTGTAAAACCGCGATGTAAAGTTTGTGGTTCAGAACCTGTTGTTAAATCAACAAACCATCTTTATTTTAATCTTCCTGCTATTGTTGAAGTGCTTGAAGAGTGGATCAATAAAAGATCTGCAGAAGGGTTTTGGGCAAAGAATGCTCTTCAAATGACAAAGAGCTGGATACGAGATGGATTAAAAGAAAAGGGTATCACCCGTGATTTAAAATGGGGAATACCTGTTCCCAAAGAAGGTTTTGAAGAAAAAGTATTTTATGTATGGTTTGATGCTCCCATAGGATATATTTCGATTACCGCAACATTTACAGATGAGTGGGAAAAGTGGTGGAAAGATCCGGATAACGTTGAGCTTTATCAATTTATTGGAAAAGATAATATCCCTTTTCATACTGTAATTTTTCCATCGACACTTTTAGGGTCCGGTGAAAAATGGACAATGCTCTACCATATGTCATCAACCGAATATCTTAATTATGAGAGCGGCAAATTTTCCAAGAGCAAGGGGATAGGAGTTTTTGGAACAGACTGTAAAGATTCTGGGATAGCTGCGGATGTCTGGAGATTCTATATATTCTATAACAGACCGGAAAAATCAGATTATCTTTTTACATGGAAAGATTTTCAGGAAAAAGTTAATTCAGAACTTATAGGCAATTTGGGAAACCTTATAAACAGGACTTTAACATTTGCAGCAAGATTTTTTAACAGCGAAATAGTCGAAGGGGACGCTAACACGAGTAGCGCTTTTTGGAACGAAGTTAAAACATACGAAGAAAAAATTACAGCTCATCTGGAAAGGGCAGAACTTAAAGATGCTTACCATGTAATATTTGAACTTTCTGCTTTTGGTAATAAAATTTTCCAGGATTCAGAGCCCTGGAAAATGAAAAATGAAGATCCTGAAAAAACACACAGGCTAATTTCAGACCTTGTCTATCTTGTAAGAGATCTTGGCCTTCTTATTCAGCCATATACTCCATATACATCAGAAAAAATTCTTTCTTTTATTGATTCAAAAGATTTTACATGGGATATGCTTGGTAAACCCAGGGGAAAAATCAGCAAGATAAATCCTGAAATTCTTTTTACAAAGCTCGAAGATGACCTTATAAACAATTTAAGAGAAAAGTTCCAGGGAAGCCAGAAAGAAAGAAAAGAAAGCGAAGAAAAAGTCCTGGAAAAAGCAGAACCAAAAGAAAAAGTTTTTTCCGAAACAGTAGATCTAAGAGTTGCAAAAATAAAAGAAATAAAAAGGCATCCCGAAGCTGAAAAACTTTATATTGAAATTATTGATTTAGGCAATGGAGAAGAGAGGCAAATTGTTTCAGGGCTTGTTCCATATTATAAAGAAGAAGAACTTTTAGGACGGAACATAATTGCTGTTTATAACTTAAAACCTGCAAAACTGCGCGGTGTTGAAAGCAATGGTATGCTTCTTGCTGCAAATGATGATAATACCGTAGAAGTTCTCTTTGTACCTGATGCATCTCCGGGAGATAGAGTACTCCCTGCAGGCTATAAAGCGCCTGAAGGAGAAATAAAGAAAATTTCTATTGATAAATTTTTTGAAACAGAGCTTGAAGCCAAAGATAATATTATATACTGCGGTTGTGCGCCTCTTGTTTGCGGAAACAGTAATATAAAAACCGAAAAAGTTTCAAAAGGAAAGGTTGGCTAAGAGCTTGACCCTGAATAATCTCACACGGAGGCACAGTGGCATAAGGTTCATATAAGGGCAGGGGTGAGCCGAAAGACGAACAGCGAGCGTTTCCACAGCAAAGCGAGGCTGCGATACGGACGTCGCGCACAGCGCTAGCCAGGGACTGCGGCACGGACGCCGCGTCCTGCCCAGCGACAGGATGTCGCGATAAAGGCTGGGGCGGCGGTCAGCGCTGTGAATTAGTCTGGTCGGCTATAGGCTAACACTTGTAATGCGTATTGTGCCAGGGTAACGAACTAGTATGAGCAATTCTTTTTTACTGGAACCAACAGATGTAAAAAAAATCTCTGAAACAGAACCAGGGGATTCATTTTTTCAAACCTTATTTTGGGCTGCTTTGAAATCTGATTTTGGATGGAAACCGCTCTATTTTTTACTTGATGGAAAGAGCTTGATTGTTCTTGTCAGAAAAATTGGAAAGAGTTTTTCTATTGCGTATATACCATTTGCCCCCCATGAAAATTATCAAGATAGACTGGAAGAAATATCTCTTAGCTTAAAAAATTATCTTCCAGGAAGCACTCTTTTCATTCGTTATGATCTTCCATGGAAGAATGGTAATGCCCCTTCTTCGATATTTAAAAAAGGGAAGAGATACAACCTTCTTCAACAGTTATAATTGATCTCACTAAAAATAAAGAAAATATTTTATCTGAAATGAAAAGCAAGACAAGATACAATATAAAACTTGCGGAAAAAAAAGAAGTTCTCGTAAAAAACTGCGCTATTGAATTACTTGATGAATGGTATGATATGTATCAGGAAACAGCTTTGCGGGATAAAATAGTTCTTCATCCCTTAGAATATTACAGGAGAGTGTTTGAACTATCGCAAAATAAAGAATATAAAGTTGATATAAGATTATATATGGCAGAAGCAGAGGGTAAAAATATTGCGGGAATAGTTACCTGCTTTTATAATAGAAAAGCTACCTATCTTTATGGAGCATCGCGCAATATAGGGAGAGAAAAAATGCCTGCATACGCTCTTCAGTGGAAAGCAATTTGCGATGCAATAGATGAAGGGTGTTTAGAATATGATATGTTTGGTATACCACCTGATGATGATCCTTCGCATCCCATGCATGGGCTTTACAGATTCAAAACTGGTTTTGGAGGGGAAGTTGTCCGAAGGCCAGGGTGTTATGATTTTGTGCTTAATAAATTTGCATATAAGTTTTACTCTATTGCGGAGTCTGCAAGAACTTACTATTTCAAAAAAATTATGAAAAAGTAGTGTACCATATCCCATAGCTTTAAGAAACTGATTATCTTTGTTCCATACCGCCATATGGGATAAACTAATAATCAATTAACTTTTGTTCTTTTAAAGAGAAACATAATAAGCTAATAAAAGATTGACTTTTGCTCCATATAACCAATAATTTATTAAAGTTCGTATAGGCTGTGTCCACCAGAAAATATGCTGGACAACTGACACAATCAATCATATTATGGTACAAGTGTATGCTTGCAATAGGAGGTCTGGATTATGTTAAAATGCGCTAGTGTCTACACTTGTGAAATAGATGACGCAGCAACTGCATTTGAGGAAATTAGCGCTCAGCTTGATGAGAAAATAGTACTTCTCAAGAATTCAGTTGGAATCCTTATGTGCCATCCGGAATTTGTCGCAAGTGGTGTTGTAAAGCACATATGTGAGAAACTGCCATTTGATTTGGCAGGGATTACTACAGCTGCTCAAGCTGTTAATGAAAAAGCAGATGATCTTATCCTGACTATTTTTGTAATGACCGCAGATGATGTTTGTTTCAAAACAGGTGTAACAGGAGGATTGGAAGAAAACCTTGATGATCCAATCAAAACTGCTGTTGATGAGGTAAACACAGGTATGTCCAAACCACCAAGCCTTGCCATTATATTTTCTCCGCTCATTTTTAAGTATTCAGGAGATTTATTCGTTAGTGCAGTGCAAAAAAGCATTCCTAATGTACCAATATTTGGGGCTATTGCTACAGATGATACGCTCACTTTTGATTTAACTGAAACAATCTACAAAGGTGAAAACTCAAAAACAACAATGCCTTTTATATTGTGTTACGGAAATATTAATCCTCGCTTTGTTGTTGGGACATTTCCCGAAGACAAGATCATGCCGAACAAAGGAGAAATCACAAAATCAAATGGTGCCATTGTTTCTGAAATCAATAATATAAATGCTTATAAATATTTTCAAAATATTGGAATTTTAGAAAATGGCAGCACCCTTACTGAAATTCTTAATCTGGTACCATTTGAGCTCTACCAAGAGAAACGCGCTGATTATGACGGCATCCCCGTTATACGAGGAATTGCTTCATTTACAGAGGATGGGGCAGCGATTTTTCGCGGCGATGTTGATGAAGGTTCAACTTTTACCTTGTTAATAAGCGATGCTGATAACGTATTACTGGCAACGCGTCAAAAAATTGAGCAGCTAAATGATTTATCCGATGTCAACGGTGCTCTTTTATTTTCGTGTATTGGCCGCCGTATGATGACAATACGCAGTAATCCCCTGATGGAATTGGAAACTGTAAGAAATACAATACAAGCTGGAATTCCATTTAGTATGGGTTATGCGAGTGGAGAAATCAGTCCGACCCGTGTAAAGAATGGTATCCCAACCAATAGATTCCATAATTACTCGTTGGTTATTCTTGTTGTTTAGCATGATTGGATAAGGAAAGAATATGGCAGACATCAGTCGTGAAAGTGAACATGTCACCAGAGATGAATATAATGAACTGATAAAAAAGCTTAAAGCCACAGAAGTTGAAAAAATTAAACTAGCCCGGGAACTCAGAACTCTTCAAAAACGTCATGAGATTAATAAACTGAATGTTGATACTCAAATAAAACTTAATAAAATAGTTACCGATGAGAAGACAAGGCAGAAAATGTATGTTCATCTGCTGTTGGAGGCAAGTCCGGATATTATATTTCTTTTTGATGAGAATTTAAATTTCCTCTTGGGCTCAAAATCAGTGGCTAACATTATAGATATCAATGATGTTTCTTTGCTTCAGGGACGCGATCTCGATAATATCTTAGAAAGATATCGCCCTTCTGTTTTTACAGAAGGCTTGATTAAGGAAATAAAGGGTATAACTGCAAGCAAAGGTAATGCTAATTCAAGAAATGTTTTTGAAATATCTGCTGATACCAGCAAATATGAGGTCGACATACTGCCTCTTTATAAAAACGATAATGTATTTACCGGCATCTTTGTGATTTTGCATAATATAACGGATATTGCAAAAGCAAAGGAAGTTGCTGAGCAGGCAAGCCGCGCCAAAAGTGATTTTCTGTCGAATATGTCACATGAAATTCGTACACCAATGAACGCAATAATCGGTATGACATCTATAGGAAAGGACTCTTCCGATATGGAACGGATGAAGTACTGTTTTAAAAAAGTTGACGATGCATCCAAGCACTAGCTTGGTATAATAAATGATATTTTGGATATGTCAAAAATCGAAGCTGGTAAATTTGAACTTTCATTTGAGGAATTTGATTTTGAAAAAATGGTTCAAAGGGTTGTTAATATAGTCAACTTTCGTGTTGATGAAAAAAATCAAAAGTTTACAGTAAATATAGATAAAGCTATTCCTAATATGCTGATTGGTGATAGCCAGCGTTTGGCTCAGGTTATTGCAAATTTACTTGGAAATGCCGTTAAATTTACACCTGAACATGGTTCTATCAATTTTGATGCTCAGTTATTAAGTGCAGATAGTACTGACTGCGTTATCAAAATCATTGTGAATGACACAGGAATTGGCATAAGTCGTGAACAACAAACCCATCTGTTTAAATCATTTCAACAAGCAGAGTCAAGTACAACACGGAAATTCGGCGGTACAGGACTTGGTCTTTCGATTTCCAAAAATATAGTGGAGATGATGGGAGGAAAGATTTGGGTTGAGGCAGAGGTTCACAAGGGTTCTACATTTGCTTTCACGATTAATGTTAAACAAGATACAAAAAATAAACGTGTGCTTTTGAATTCAGATATCAATTTGGCTAACGTACGAATCCTTGCAATTGACGATGATCCTGGTGTTTTAGCATTTTTTATAAAGCAAATGGGCGAGTTTGGTGTTTCCTGCGATACTGCTGCAAATGCTGAAGATTCTCTTGCGCTTGTTGAACAAAAAGGAATATACAATATTTATTTTATTGACTGGAAAATGCCTGGCGTTGATGCAATTGAACTGACACGGAAACTGATGGAAAAGGCAGCTATACCTGGTGAGATGGTTGTGATAATGATTTCTGCTGCTGAATGGAATGCTATTGAATCTGAAGCAAGAAAGATAGGAGTTAATAAATTCATTTCAAAGCCATTATTCCCTTCTGCGATCGCTGATATTATAAACGAATGTGTTGGTAAAATACAAAATCCGACAGAGGCAACACAATCTGATGCTGATGTTTATTACGGAGGAAGCAGAATACTTCTTGCAGAAGATGTTGATATAAACAGGGAGATCGTACTGACTCTCCTTGAACCAATGCTTGTTACGATAGATTGTGCGGAAAATGGTCTTGAAGCAGTGAATAAATTTACCCAGAATCCAGATCTCTACGATATGATTTTCATGGATCTGCAGATGCCTGAAATGGATGGATATGAGGCTACGCGCCGTATACGCTCATTAGATATTCCAAAAGCAAAAACTATTCCAATTATCGCTATGACTGCAAACGTGTTTAAAGAAGATATTGAAAAGTGTTTTTCAGCAGGCATGAATGATCATATTGGAAAACCTATTGCTGTCAATGAGTTACAGGATAGACTTGATTTGTTCTTACCTAAAACTCGTTAAAAATAATTTGTTAATTTTTGATATACGCACTCTATTGTAAAATATTTAAAGCGTTGGCTGCTCTACTAATAAAATATCTTATTCCAGCCTTTGTGAAGTTATTAACTATTATTCCCTAATACTATCTACTATTATTTTAAATTTATCCCCTCTGTCAAATTCATTTTTAAACATTCCAAAAGAGGTGCAGCCTGGAGACATTATTATTACATCTCCATTTTTGCTTTCTTTAAATGCTGCTTCTGTTGCTTTTTCAAGTGAATTAAAAGGGCCTGTCCATAAAATGCCATACTTATTTAGAAAAGGTATCATTTTATCAGTTGCAGTACCTGCAAGAAGGTATATGTTTTCTGTCTTATTTTTTAATTTATCAAAAACTGAGAAGTCAAGATTTTTATCTGTGCCTCCGGATATGAGCCGTACAGGGGAAGAAAAACTTTCTGCAGCAGCTATAACTGCTTCAGGAATTGTTGCTGTTGTATCATTATAAAAATCCACATTATTTATTTTTCGCAGGAATTCCATTCTGTGAGCAATGCCTGTGAATTCAGAAAGTTTTTTTGATATTGTTTCACTTTTGATTCCAAAAAGATATAGAGCTGCTCCTGCTGCAAGAAGATTTAGCTTGTTATGCTTTCCGCTAAGTTTTATTCTATCTGATAGAATTGTTTCTTTATTTCCATTGTACTTTATGAATCCGCACCCATTTTCTTCGAGCCATGCTCCATGCATGTTTAATTCTGCTGCTTCCATCTCAGATATTTTATTTGCAGAAAAAAAGAAAGGGAGAGCTTTGGTTTCAGAAGCAAAAATATTTCCCCATTTGTCATCATAGTAACATAGAGTAAAATCATTTTTATCCTGATTTTGGTAGATTATTTTTTTATCAGCAACATACTCTTCCATACTGCTATACCTGTTAAGATGATCAGGAATAATATTTGTAATTACTGCTATTTTAGGTTTAAATATATTTTTATCTTTGATATCAGACAACTGCCAGGATGAAAGCTCGAGAACAACAGGATCATTTTCATTTAGATCATCAATAAAAGAGAGGGGAGAAGTTGTTATATTCCCGCCAAGTTTAGCATTTGGATAAACCTCTTTTATAACATGATAAATTGCAGATACTGTTGTGGATTTTCCCTTACTCCCTGTTACTGCAATTAAAGGATTTTTACAAAGACTTAAAAAAATAGAAATATCTGTTTCAATTTCTTTTGCAACTTTAAGAAAAGGTGATCTTGGATCAACTGCTGGATTTTTTATGACCAAGTCTGCATTTTCAAAATCTTTTACTTTATGTTCTCCAAGCACATACCTAATATCAAAACCAGAAAGCTTTTCTATTGTAGGAGCAAGTATTTCTTTACTGCGTAGATCTGTAACTGTTACATTGGCGCCATGCTTTGCAAAGAAAAGGGCAGAAGCAAATCCACCGCCATTAAGACCAAGTCCCATGACAGTAACTTTGAGATTATTTATTTCAAATTGCCTATTATTTTTTATTGATTCAAATAAAAACTTCATATTCCTTCATACCATGGTTGTTAAGATATCTGCTGATTTTTAAATTAGAAAAATCATCATACCAGTTTATATCAATTTTTTCTTTTATACTTTTATAAATATCCATTTCTTTGCTGAATAAAAAATCTTTAAATACTTTTTCAACTTCTCTCATAAAAGGTAA
This sequence comes from Spirochaetaceae bacterium, assembly GCA_009783755.1. Lineage (GTDB taxonomy): Bacteria > Spirochaetota > Spirochaetia > CADAEX01 > CADAEX01 > WQTU01. Next base: position 369 of record WRCW01000052.1, on the reverse strand, counting down.
AAGAAAATTATAGGATCTGTCCAAAATTGTAATATGTTTTTTTCTGTACAAAGGTTCAAACTTAAGAGGAAAATGGGTCAAAGTTCTGTATTTACAAGTAAAAGGATAATAAGGATATGAAAGTATCTCTTTATGAAGAAAAATATTTGTAAAAAATTTTGTCAGCTCATTATCCATCCAGATTCCCTGTATAAAATATCCCCTGCCTGTTTCTCCTATCCATGTTTGGGATACTGATTGCCTGATAAAATAGTCGGTGGTATTTTTGTCTCTTTCAATTACTTTTTCAATAGGCAAGAGATCAATATCTAAAAAAATATTTTCAGTGCTGAATTTATGAGTAATATCATTGTTCCCTTTTTCAAGAAT
>WRCW01000051.1 GCA_009783755.1 Spirochaetaceae bacterium | reverse complement strand
TATATTTTTTAATAATTATTTTTTATTTCCTTTATCTGAATGTCAAAGTCATAAACTTAAGGAAGTAACGGAGATATAAAATGCAGAAAAATAAAGAAAGAGAATTAATTCTTATAATATTAACAACCATAATTTTTATACTGCTTGCGATGAATAGTTTGGTTTTTTTCAACCGAATGGATTTAACAAAAAATAAAACTTTTACAATATCCAATACAACAAAGAAAATTATATCTTCTATTCCGGACAAAATTCATATCACTTATTTTATATCCGACAAAATAAAAGCAATTACTTCAGTTGCATTGGAAATTGAAGATATACTATATGAATATGCTGCACACTCAAAAGGGCGTATAGTTGTAAATTCCATGGACCCTGTAAGTTCAGGAATGACAAGCAGGATAGAAAGCCTTGGCATAACACCACAGCAGATCGAAGTATATGAAAAAAATGAGCAGTCATTTATAGTGGTGTATTCCGGAATAGTAATACAATATATGGATAAAATTGAGACAATTCCTTTTACTATTACTCTTGAAACAGTAGAATATGATGTTACATACAGAATAAGAAAACTTGTTGAAGGTATTGATCTCTCTTTGGGTGTTCTGATCGGAGATTCCAAAAAAAATCTTCAGGACCACTACTCATATCTAAATGATATACTTGAAAGAACATATAAAATTGAAGTTATAAAACCAGGTCAGGAAATTCCATCTTCTATTTCTGTACTGGCAGTTATTGGAAATAAAGACTTGACAGATGGTGATATGCTTTATATCGATGAGTATATAATGGAAGGGGGAAAGGTATTATTTGGAATAGAGGGTGTAGATGTTGACGCACGTAACCTTTCTGCAGTAGTAAAGCTTGAGAACTCACCAGCCATTGAAATGTTGAAAAAATATGGAATAACAATAAATAACGATTTAGTGCTTGATAAATATGCGAAAAGAATACCATTGAGAGGAACTTTCCCAATGATATATCCTCAATGGATAAGTATTCTTGGACAGAATGTATCAACAGAGAATCCAATAACCAGCAGATTTAGCGGGCTTGATTTGCTATGGGCAAGCTCTATTAGCATAGAAGAGATGGAAGGTATAACTTATGAAAAGCTTCTGTCAACAACAGATCAAGCATGGACACTTGAACAGCATATAACAGCGGCTCCACAGGAAGTAAGTTCTTTAATGGGATATAAAGGGGATGACCAACGTCAAATTACTTTGGGATATGTAGTATCAGGAACATTTAAAAGCGCTTTTACAGACAAGACAAGTAAAAATACCAGAATAATTGTTATTAGTGACTCTGACTTTGTCGCAGATATTATCGAATTCTCTGACAGCCCTTATAATATTATCTTTTTTGAAAATGCTATTGAATGGCTTTCAAATGATGATTCACTCTTGCAGATAAAAACCAGGGATAGGAGAGATTTAAGGCTTAATAAAATAGAAGTACCTGAAAAGAAGATTAAGGCTATTATAATAGTATATCTTGTAAATATTGTTATAATACCTCTTTCAATAATAATTTTTGCAATAGTTCATTTTATAAGAAGAAAAAAAAGAGAAGCTTAAGTAGAGGATTTTAATATGGAATATAGTAAAAAAATAAAACTGTTATCAGGAATTATTGTTCTCCTTTTAGTGTCATATATTGCTGGAACAATTTTTTCATCAGGAAATATGAATAAAAAGAGAGCATCGCAGCCAATATTTGATAAAGCAGTAATTAATAAAATATCTGCAATTAAAATTGACTTGCAGGAAGAGGGAAGTCTTCTTTTGCAGAAAGAAGATCAAAAATGGTCTTATATGTATAATAATAAAAAATATCCTGCACCTGCAGATAAGATTGAAAATTTTATAGATTCTGTTTTTAAGTGTACAAAATTTCAGCTAGCAGGTTCAAATTCTAAAACTTGGGATAAATTTGATCTTATTGAAGGAAAAAGCAAGGATGCATTTTTCTATGATTCTTCAAATAATGAACTCTTTAGTCTTCATATCGGTAAAAAAGGTCCTACAGAAGGAAGCGGAGAATATATAAGAACATCATTATCAGATGAGGTTTATCTTATTGATGCTCCGATAATAAGATATTTTTTACGGGATAGAACTTATTGGAGTTATCTCAGAGTATTACCGGAAGATGTTGATAGCAACACCATAGGTTCTGTAAAAATCAAAACAGATGACAGATTTTCAGATGCACAAGCAAAAATAAATTTTTCAATGAAAAGGGAATATTCAAATAATAATTTTGAATGGAAAGATGTAAATGGCAAAGTTATTGATAAAAATAGCGCAGATATGCTTTTAAATAATATTGCTTCCTTTTCCGCTGATAGTTTTTCAAATGATCATATTACTACAGATAAAAATGCTGAAATAGAAATCGAAACTGATGCTTATGGCAGAATGATTTTTGATATAAAAGTTCTTAGAGAACAGAATGCCTTGATAGGTATCCGGGGTGGAGATTATATATACGAATCTTCACTTTATAAGATTGAAAGAATTCTTATTTCAGTTGAAAGGATCATTGAAGAATTAAAATGACTCCTGTTTTGCAATCATTTCTCTAAATTTTTCAGGGTTTGATTTAAAGGCAATGATATGATCATCTGAAGTTGCTTTTGAAATAGCGCCTTCTGTTTCTTTTATAAGCCTTTCTGCTGAAATAATTCTGCTATTTCTAGAACTTATTCCTGCAAAAATATTTTCAATTGTAGAAATATTTTTAAGTCTTGTAATAAATTCAGTTGTTTTCTTTATGCTTTCTTCAACAGTTTTATCAGGTATTATGATTGCAAGTTTATTTTCAGAAAGTCTGAAAGACATCTGTGACATGAAAAAATTACGCAACAGCAACGGAAGATTATCAAAAAATACTGTTATTTTTTCTTTATCTTCAGATATAAATGATAATAATAAAAGCGATAAATCTACATCATTAGCTGCTGCTTTATTAAGCTCATGGCCAAGTTTAGGACTAAAATCTTCACTAGATGCAAGCCCTGTTTTTTGATCGATTTTAATTATATTATCATCATCTTCTTCAGAAATGGGAATATTTACACTGGCAGCAACTGTATCAATTTTTATTGCATTATCAATTTCTTCAGGAATGGGAATACTTGCACTGGCAGCATCTGTATCGATTTTTATTGTATTATCAGCAACTATATTAGATTCTTCAGGAATAGGGATACTTGCTTTGTCTGCATCCATTTTAATGTTTGCTGCAATACTATCCAGGGATTCTTCTTTTTTTATTTCATTTTCAGATTTATTGATCTCTTTTATCAAAGGAGCATATTTTATTGGTTCGATCTCAATATTCTCAGCAACCTGTTCTTTATCTTTAGTCTGTGATTCTTCAGGCTGTTCTTTAACCTGTGATTCTGGCTGTTCTATAGGTTGTTCTGTGGGTGTCTCAACCGGAGTTTGAGCTTCTGGTGGAGTAATGTTTCTAATTTCTGATTTTAAAGCCTTTTTATCGTATGGCACAAAAAGAAGAAAAAAAGCAGTTGAAATAATATATACCAGCAGACAGATAATTACTATTTTAATAAGATTTGATATTTCATAAAAACCAATTTTCTTGTAAACAATCTCGATATTTAAGCCTTTGCTACCAGGTATTATTATAGAGCTTGAATATAGATTAAAAAGGAAATTATTGAATTTATATTCAGGTTTTGTAACAAAATCCTTTGCCAATATTGGTTTTTCTGTAAGGATAAGTGGGTTTTTTATATAAAGGTATTCCATTTTTCCATCATTATCATATATAACAAGCGACTGAAAAGATTTACTGGAATTAAAATAATTGCTTATGCTTTTCTTAAAAGTAGCTGAGGAAAAATCATTATTTGACAGATATAATGTGGTAATATTGTTTTTGACTCTGTTAAAAAGCAGAAGCCCTTTTTCTGCGCCCTGCTTATGCTTTTGATTTAAATCATACATTGAAAAGGAAAAAAGAAATAAAAAGAAAACAATAGTAAATATAATATAATTTGTATAATAACGGTTCTTCATATCAATATTATTACTCATATTTCGTATAATGTGAATACATTTTTTTTCTCAATTTTTTATAATTATGATATAATTAACTTATGAATAGTGAAATAAGAAAAAGAGTTTTGCCTGCCGGATGGTACCCTGCCAGAAAAGAGGAAGTTCTTAAACAATTTTCCAAATGGGACAGAAATGAACCAAAAAGCAATAAAATTAGAGCAATTATTGTACCTCATGCAGGATGGTATTACTCAGGAGAGATTTCGTTTCATGCTTTTTCATATCTTGATACAAAAATAGATACAGTGGTCGTTGCAGGAGGGCATCTTGGCAAAAATGATCCTCCTCTTGCAGCTAAAAATAAATATTTTGATGCAACAATTGGAAATATTGATAATGATCTGGAACTCATAGGTTATTTATCTGAAAAAATCGATTTTTATGAAGATATTTATCCTGATAATACTGTTGAAATTCAACTGCCAATAGTAAAGTATTTTTTCCCTGAATGTAAAATCTGCTGGCTTAGAATTCCTCCTGATTATACTGTTGTTTCCCAAATTGCCGAGGCAATCAATAATTATGCTAAAAGCAATAACAAAAAGATTGCAGTAGTGGGATCTACAGATTTAACTCATTATGGTTCAAATTATGGATTTCAGCCGCATGGGCGAGGAGAAAAGGGGCTCCAGTGGGTCAAAAATGTTAATGATAAAGAATTTATAGACTATATATCGAATTATAAGATTGCCGAGGCAATAGAGCATAGCATCCATAATTTATCGTCATGTTCAAGTGGCGCTGCAGCTCTGGCTGCGCAATTTGCTGTTTTAAGCAATGCCAAAGAGGGGAGCCTTGTAACTTATAAGACGAGTTACGATATTTCCCCTGCAGAATCATTTGTAGGATATGCAAGCATTATTTATTATTGATCACTTTTTCAACTTCGTTTATGCACCATTTTTTTGTTACATCTAATATTTGAGGAGTTGAAAGACTATTATCTCTTAGTTCTTTCCTGAAAGTAGCGCATACAGGATAAATTGTTGTCCATATTTCCCTTTCTTTTTTTGAAAGAGAATTAAAATATTTATTATACTGATTTTTAAAATCTGGCAAAGCTATAAGAGATTCTTTATAACCTTCAAGAAAAATATCCCATGCCATTTTCGGCGAACCAGAAGAAAATAATTTATATTCACTCTCATTATTTTTCTTATTTTTATGAAATATTTTTCTTAAAGAATGAGGAGCGCTTTTTACATTGATATCTTCTTTTTTGATATATGAAAGCATGGATTTATAGTAAAAATCCAACCTGCTATTGCTGTAAACATCTTTTTTGGGACATTCGTATAAATTGCTATCAGCTGCAAACGAATAGACTGAATTTTCAAGAGAATTTGTTTTTATACTATTCTTATTGAAATATTTATATATGAATGTATCTCTTGCATAAGGTTTATAATTCATATATGAGTAATCTACTCCGTATAAAGTAATTTCATTGATGCCTATTGAAGAAGCTATCGAAAGTCCGGCATAACTTACATTTCCTCCGGCTGTATCAACATATTGAAAGTAGCGCCATACAGATGCAACCAGACATGATAGTGGATTACCGGATGTAACATATATTCTGTTTTTAAAATATCTGGAAAGAAATATTGGGGAGCCAAGTTCAATAATAACAGGAATATCTTTAAGGTCATAACCAGTTAAGTGGTTATAGGTTATATGCTGGCAATCAATAGAAATTATATAGTCCGGAGTTATATTATTTAATAAAAGATAACCTGCCGCAGTATCTGATGCAAATATAAGGGTATCGTTTATATCATTTTTAAGATGATCCAGCTGGAATTCCAGAGAAGGACCTGCTCCAACTATCGCAGCTTTTGGTTTTGTTCTAGGAATAACCTGAGGGCCTTCTGCATATTTAAGATTATTTATAATATTTTTAAACCATCTTTTTCCAAAGAAAGCCTGACTTGCAAAATCATTTGAAACTTTATCTATTATAAGATTGATATTATTTGTCACTTTTTCAAAAAAAAGGGATTCTGATTGCACGCGATTTTTAAGATGAACAATACTTAAATTCCCAAAAATTGCCGGCAGGTATTTTTCGCTTATAAATTCCGAAAGTTCTGGAAAATCAGGATCAAATAATATACTTACTTTTGGATTTGTAAAAATAGCTGTAAGATCTATATCTTCCACTATTTTTCTCAGATACCTTTTTCCTGTATCAATAATAAGAATATTTTCAATAAAATTATCATTAAGATAGGGGAGGATATGGTATCCGCCTCCCAGTCCATAGATAACTATAAAACTGCATTCTTTTCTGGATGTCTGATAAAGTTTTTCTGCTTCTGAAATAGGATCATATAATGAATGAAGCTGAATCTTTGTATTGTTTTTTTCTATAACAGGAATTATATTCCCATCTTTTGCAGTTACAGTCATAACACTGTTTAAAGGTTTTAGCGAAGATATTTCAAAAGAGAGATTTGAATCATGGGATGAGAGCGCCAGTATATTTTTTTTGTATAATAGATCATTCATATTTTTTAAACTTATGTAATTTTTGATAGTTCTTTTTTTATAAAATTTATACATTCTTCTGTAAGATTGCTATAATTTTTTTTAAGAACATCTTTTGAATCAGACAACAGCAGATCAATAAGATCAAGATATGCTGTTGTGTTAAAATAATACAATAAATTATTATCATACTCCATGACAAGTTTTTCATAGAAAAAGTCAGAAATGTCTGTTTCAAGATTTTGAATAAGCTGTTGCATAAGTTTTATGACATTAGTTTTATGCTTGTCCTTATTAATTAAATGTAATGAATAAGGGGTTTCATCGCAAGAAGAAAAAGCTGAGACAAGTTCATATACTTCTTCATTATTTATTGTTTTCATTTTATTTATTTCCATTCCTGAAGGATTTAAACGATAATAGTTTTCCACCAGGAAAGTAGTGTTAAACCATCTGTTATATGCTTTTAATGGCAGCGAACTTCTGCAGTGCGGGTTAGTATTGTCTTTAATATCATAGTTTATAACTGTCTGATTGTAATAGATATTTAACAAAGGATTTGTTTTTATTGAGTTATTAAATAAAATATTTTCAAAAGCATGAGGAGAGCAGTGTGTTTTTACATCATTTGTGCAGAGGTCAAAGCCTGCATATATAACAGGATTTTTTGTAATTATAGCAGTCAAAAAGTATGAACTTCCTGCTACTGTTCCATTGGATGGAATATTTAAATAAGGGATACCGCAATTTTCAAGAAAATAATTTTCAATAAATGTTCCCTGATTTATTACAAGATATGGATTTTTATTATGATTTCCAAAGTTTGCAGTAAGTGGCGCACAAATTAGCTGATTATCTTCTTTAAGAGAATCAAGATGAACAGACGCATAATAACCCGGGTCTGTGGAGATTATCATATCCGGCCGTATATTATTATATTTTAATATACTGTAAGAAGAGGATAATGCGATCAAAAAAACAGAATCTCTTATTTTTTTTATTATTGGTATCGCTTTTTCCATTGTAGGGCCAGATGCTGCAATAATTACAGGTTTTTCTATATTTTTTATTGTTACTGTTTTTTCAATAGCAATAATGTTTTTAAAAATATTTTTTATATATTTTTTACCAAAATAATTTGTAGTTGTTATATTTGAATTATATTCTGTAAGAACCTGTTCAACTATATCTGAATATTTTTTACTTTCTGTTGGAAATGCTTTTATTATTGGTTCCCATGTATATACCAGAACCTTTTTTACCTCTATTTCCCGGATGTTATCATATAGAAAATGTTTTAGTTGTAAATCTGAACCAGGGTGCCATACTTTGTTGCTTTTTATATCTGCTACAGAATTGTTATACATTTCGCTGTTAAGATGTACTGTAATAATGTTTGTATCTGGAAAATATTTTTTTAAAGAATTATATAGATAGTTTAAGCCAGGAAAAAGTATAATTATTAAAGATGGATTTGCATTATTTTTTATATGTGATAAAAGATATTTTTCTGCTTCTTTTTCAGGATCAATTCCTGAGTGAATTTGCTTACCATTGATATTTGCTGTTAATTTACCTGTCCTGGATAAATAAAAATCAATCATTTAAAAACTGTTTTAGAATATAGTTTTCTTCCGGCAGATGGAAAACTTTTATCAGGTTTTTTAGTTCCTGATCTTCAGATTCTTTATTGGGTTTTGATTTTTCCTGATTGTTTAATGGTTGAGGAATAAGATTTTTTATGAAAAAAGATATTTGATACGCAATCATATCTTTATCATTTAAAGATGGAGCATCTTTTAAAATAGAAATTGTATTATTAGCAATAAATATATTCCCGTTATTTGAAACAAATGAAGAAAGAAGATCTATAATATTATTATAAAAGTTAGTTTTGAAATTTTTATCGATAAGATCTGATACAGAATCCAAAAATTTACTGCTGTCAAAGATTGCAACAAAAGGGTTTGAATAATTATATTTTTCTATGGATTCTTCAATTGTATTATAAATTTTATTGTATTGGACAAAAATAGCAGGATTAGGATTTATTTTTATAGTATTAAAAAAGTGGAGAAGGGCATCATTAAGAGCAGGGTAGAAATTATCATAATAGTTTAATATATCGGAAAAAGCAGTATCATAAGCGCTCTTCGAAATCATAAGAAATGCAAATAAATCATTATTGACTGTAAAAAAAGGGATCAAGAGCATTGATTCCAAATTAGAAAACTCTCTGGAGGAGAAGTATTTTTTTATTTTTTGTAATAAATTATCATCTAATAACAGAGGCTTTTTTTCTTCTGAGAATATATTTTTTATATCCTGCTCAGGAATCCGCAGTCTGTTTGCAGTAGTGTAATCATAACCTGCTAATGCCCATACTGTAAAATTTTCAGAAGCCTGATTTAATATAAGAAGAGAACCTTTTGTTAAGGTAAAATATTCTACAAATATATTAAATATATCCAGTGGCGCTGAGAGTTTTTTTTTCTTTTTTTTGAAACTTTTTAAAATAGAATCAAAGCTATCTATTTTTTTTTTTTTGTCTGCTTCTGTACTATCAGGATCTGATAATAAATTTCTTGCTTTTTTTAAAAGACTACTTAATTCAGCCCTTGTATATGTTTTTTTTACTTCCTGAATCTGTCTGTTTAAAATTAACTCAAGCAAACCCATTACATTAAACCCAGTTCTTCAAATAATTTTTTATAAGTTTTAAAATGTTCTGATTTTGCAAATTCATCTATCTTTTTATCAGGGAGCGCTTCAAGAAGCTGATCAAGATATACAAGTACAGATTTTATCTCTGTTTTAAGGTTATCCGGAATATTATCAATTGCTCCGCCTTTTTGTGCTTTTACTTCCTTCTTGACAGGTCTGGCAGAATCATTCGACTCTTTTTGTCTGCCTTTGCTTTTTTCCGGAGCAGCAGTTTTCTTTTTAGTATCAGCTTTTTCCTGTTTTTTTACTTTTACAATATCATCTTCATCAACAGCAGATTCTTCTTCAAGAGTAATTTCAGGTTCTCCTGTTTCATCAGAAACTTCTTCAATTTCATCGGAAACTTCGGCTGGAACGCTCTTTTTCGCTACTGTTTTAGGCTCTAAAAATGCCTCTTCAACAACTTCTTTTAAAGGTTCTTCTTCTATTGAAATATCATCAATAGTAAGTTCTTCTTCAGCATCTCTTATCTCTTCTTCATCCAGGGTATCAAGACTTATCTCTTCAAAATCTTCCTCAGTTATCTCTTTTTTATCATCATCAGCTGATGGAACATCGCTAAAAACAATTTCTTCTTCTACTTTTTTAATATTTCTTTTAGCTGTTGGTTTTTCAGGAGTTTCGTCTATTTTTCCATCAAGGAAATTAAGTTCATCTTTATTTTCTTCATATGCAGATTCTGTTAAAATTATCTCATCTTGAATTTCTTTGGGTTCTTCAATAGTTAAGGCTTGTTCTTCTATTTCAATAATTTCATCTTCTTGCGGCATTTCAATAGTGAGATCATGTTCTTCCTCTATTGCAATTTCATCCTCAGGCATTTCAATGGTAAGTTCTTCTCCACCAATTGCAGAAATTTCATCTTCCTGTGGCTCTTCAATAATGAATTCCTGTTCTTCTATTTCAATCTCATCCTCAGGCATTTCAATAGTGGGTTCTTCTCCACCAATTGCAGGAATATCGTCCTCTTGAGTTTCTTCAATAGTGAATTCCTGTTCTTCTATTTCAATTTCATCCTCTGGCATTTCAATAGTAGGTTCTTCTCCACCAATTGCAGGAATTTCATCTTCCTGTGGCTCTTCAATAATGAGGTCTTGTTCTTCAATAACAGGAGTTTCGTCTAGCTGTGGTTCTTCAATAATCAGGTCTTGTTCTTCTATCTCAATAGTTTCATCAATTGTTTTAGTATCAAGGTCAGTTAATTCTAAATCATCATCTTTTATTTCAGGAAGATCATTTATATTAACTTCTTCTTCTATCTCAATAGTAGTGTTATCTATTTCAATTTCTGGTTCTGTTTCTTTATCGAGTTCTATGGAATCTATTTCAGGTTGCTCAAGTTCAATATCAAGGTCTTTTACAGATAATTCATCTTCCAGCCCAATTTCCCCGGATTCCTGAGTTTCAAAACTATCTTCTATGTCTAGGAGTTCAATATCAGTTTTTTTTTCCGCAGTGTCAGTAATTTTTGCTTTTTTATCAGAGGAAGAAGATTCTTCGGTTATTTCAGCAGTATTAAAGAGGTTATCAAGTTCATCGCCTGTTAGCGCTATGGTTTCATCGCCATCATCAGAGAAAAATCCGCTTGAAATTTCTTTTTCATCACCTTGTTCTTGTTCTTCTTCTCCTATTTCTGTCTCTTCTACTTTCTTATATTTTGAAAGTTCTTTCTTTAATTCAAAAAGTTCATTTTTTATTACAGAAAGATCATTTTTGAGATCTGCTGCAATTTTTGAAATAATTTCTACAGATTTTGCATCTGCTTTTCCTGAGGTTTTGGAATAATCAGCTCCATCAATATCAATTGTTTTTGGTATATCAATATCTATGAATTCTTCTTCGTCTAAAGAAGTATCTGCTTCTGGAGTACTATCTATTTCTATAGAATCATCTTCATTGTTTTCTTCATCTTCATCTTCAAAATCCAAGCTATCAACTTCCTGCATATTAAAAAAGTCACCATCATCTTCGTTTTCTTTGCTTTTTACATCTTTTTCAAGTGAATCAAGGAGGTTTTCTTCCTCTTCTGTAAGTAAGAAGTTATCGGGGTTAGATTCTAAATCAGTTAATTCAAAATCATTTTCAGCTGGAGTATTTTTAGTATCTACATAATTTTCCGGACCAGATTTTACCCATACACCATAATTTTCAAGTTCATCATTATCATTTTTATTCTCTTCCAGCATTTATAACTCCTGACTTAGAAATAAATATCAATATTAATAAAATTATAGTTTATTATCGATAATTTAAAATAAAACATTGATAAATATTATTAAATTTGGATAGTCCAACTTCAAGTATAAACCGAAAAATTACAGTTTTCAATCACTGATTTTATTTTTTCAAGAGAAAATCGTTCTATTTTGATAGTTTTGGCACCATTTCCAAGCAAAAATATGATAATTTGGAAGCCCTTGCAGGAGATAGAAAACCAATCTCCTGTTAGGCTATTTTACTCTCATTTTTTGCAAGATTTAGAACCTAAGATCGCGTTTTCCGCTTCTTATCATTTCAAGATAACTGAGAGCTTTATTTTTCTGTTTTTCACTTGGAACATTTTGGATCTCCATATCGATCAGTTTTTGTCCCATATCTTTTAATTCATCATCAGCATAGTCTTTTAGATATTCTTCGAAAGTTAATAAGGCATTAGGATGACAGAAATTACCTATCTGTCCTGATTTTGCAAGAGGCATAAATCTGTCACCTGTTCTCCCTTCTCTGTAACAGGCTGTGCAATAGCTTGGTATATAACCATCTTTAACAAGCCATTTTATTACATCGATTGGTTTTCTGTGATCTGCAAGGTTAAACTGAGGCTTTTCTTCAACACCATCTTCATCTACAGTTTTTCTTTGTGAATATCCTCCAACTCCTACGCATGAACCTGCGCTAATTTGAGATATTCCAACTTCAAGGAGTTCTTTTCTGAAATCTATGGTTTCTCTTGTAGAAAGGATCATTCCTGTGTATGGCACAGCCATTCTGATTACAGCTACAATTTTTTTCATATCTTCGTCATTAACAAGATATTTAAAATTGTTTCTATCAACTCCTTCTGCGGATAAAAGCCTGGGGAAAGATATAGTATGCGGTCCTACGCCAAAAGCTGCTTCAAGGTGTTCTGCATGCATAAGGGT
>WRCW01000050.1 GCA_009783755.1 Spirochaetaceae bacterium | reverse complement strand
CCCACTGCAAGGCTTGCAGGTATTGCATAAGCCGCAGTTGTATTGCCGCTAATGAAAATACCACCAGTATTGCTATCTATAGTGTTACGGTACCACTGGTAAATAATTGTCCTGTCATTGGGGGTTACACTGGCAGTGGCAGTCAGGCTTCCGGTAATACTTCCAAATGTTACATCTGTTGTTGCAGGGGTTATAACTACTGTGAGAGAAGCAGTATCGAATGTTGCAGTTATATTAATGTTCCCTGTAATACCGGTAATTGTGCGTGAATTATCATAACCACTAACAACGCCGCCGCCCCACGTTACATAACGGTTTGGATCAGGATATGCAGTCAGTGTAACAGCGTCTCCGCTGAATACGCAAAAAGAGAAATTTGCTGTACCGCTTGCTGTATTTGCAGTTATATATTCCGGATTGATTCTTCCTGTAATATTCACATTTACTGAAAATACATCCAGTAAGTTTGAAGAGACAGGGATGCTTGGGGAATCATAAGAAGGATTTGTTGTATTGGCTCTGACGCTTACTGTGTAAGAACCTGCGTTTTCAAGCATTTTATTTGCAATACCTAATGGCGTTGCGCCGCTTGTAATTGACTGATTAACAAAATCTAAATGCGCTACACCATCTTTAAACAGTGTATATGTGTATGTAGCGCCTGCTGATGTACTATTTCCATCTTCAGTAAATGTTATAGTTCCATTCTTGTTAAAAGCAACGTTTGTTGGAGGATCAAGAGGAGTCAAGTCTGTGTGTATGGATGTTGGTGTAATCCATATAACGCCATTTATTGCATCATTATTGTTTACAGTATAGTCATAATTACTTGGCCCCAAAACAGTAATCATTTTCATTGGAGTATTCATAAAGGATAAAACAATTCTGTTTGTGGTTGTGCCAGGAGATGCAAGCGTACAATAAACGGGAACAATATTTCCTTTCAAAGCAGCGCTTCCTGTCACAACGCTGGAATTATTGAATGAAACAATATCCCCATGCGTTAATCCTGCTGGATTGATACTCAGATTAAATAATACCTCCTGCCCAACAGCTATTACATTGCCTGAGACATCAGAGCTGGTAACAACGCAGGTAATGACCTTGCCTGCATCAGTTCCTTGTATGGTATAAGTGTTGATGTTTGCGCCAACATTCACACCATCTGTTCTCCATTGAAAACTGAAAGATCCGCTGCTGCCTGTAATGCTGGTCGTATCAACGATCAACACCTGACCTATAGTGAATGGTCCTCCTGTAATTGATGCTGTACCTTCGAGCTTAGGACCAATTGGTATCTCATACCACTTGGCATACAGAGTCATATCTCCGCTGGGGACAGCACCAAAATCCCATCCAACTGCAAATGTTCCATTGTCACGATACCAGCCTTCAAAATTGTGTCCGCTTCTTGTGGGGTCTTTGGGCCGGTTTATTTGTTGTCCTCTGAATATGGTTTGAGTTGAGACATAGCTGCCGCCATTTGTATCAAAAGCTATTTTTTTAGGGTCAACCAAGTCGTTTATAAGGGGATTAGGGCAAGAGGAAATAAGCAATGCGCAGAGAAAAATGAGTAAACTACAGATACTGCTTGCAGTGATTTTTGCTATATGTTTCCTTTTATTTATTCCTTTGCTCATCGATATATCCAAGCTAAATTTACTCCTCAGATTTTATCTTTAAATTATAGCTGATTTTTGAAAAATAGCAATTGCTAATAATTATAAAACAACATAGAGGAATGGTTGTGCAAAAGTTGGATTTGTAGGTGATACCCTACCGGTTGTTGTGTATACGCCAGTACTATAGTTGTCATTAAGAACAACTATATGTTCCATTAATATCGCAAAATATCAGTAAATTCAATTAAAAGTCATGATTTGTTGAGTATGAATATTATGGAGTTAGCCGTATATTCACTGTAATATTGCTTAGTACTGTTCCTGTTAAGTAATTCGTTCCATCCCATCCCTTTCCTCTAAAAGCATTGCCCCAATGCAGAGTTGTAATATCAGCTGATGGAACAGGAAAAGTTGTACCATTAAATGGGTTACTGGCAGGGGTGTAACCAGTTGCGCCTAATGGAATTTGCACATTAACTGTTTTTGCTTGGCCAGGTGAAAAAATATTTATACCCAATACAGGAGCGCTAGGTCCCAGAGTAATGGTCAAAGTTTTATTTCCTGTATTATTAAAAGCACTCATTCCAATGCTGGCTACCTTAGGTAAGTTCGCTACTTCCAGGTTGCTACAGTTGAAGAAAGCTTCCGTACCGATAGTGGTTGCCTCAGGGAAATCCACTTTGTTTAGTTTATCGCAGTTTTTAAAGCAATTGTTCCCTATAGTGGTTATATTTGCTCCACTAATATCTTTAAGAATATTAAATATTGCGGTTGTTTCATTTACTATACTTGTTGCGTCATTTGGCAGAATTATGGAGATAACTTTATTGTAACCGCTACTAAATGATAAAGGAAAATCAAAAGTAGTCCCTGTCATAGAACAATCCGACAAGTCAAGTACCACATACTTGTCTGCTGTCTTTATGGCTTCCATTAACTTTTGCCAACCGCTATTTGAGTTTGCTAAATCTCCCAATCCTTCATCCAGAATTATTACCAGATCAATTGGATCATTATCTGAATTGCCTCCAGTATGCGATGCAAGGTATGAACCAATGTTGGTAGCATCAGTGATCGTTCCGGGGTGACTAATCACCTCTACTTTCGCAATATTTGATTGATGTGGTGTAGCTCCTGGTGAAGTTACTGCGCAGAAGTAATAATAGGTTCCTACAGCAACGTTTGAAGGTATTCTAAAAGTCATGCTTACTTCACCGGGCAGGAGAGTAGCACCAGCATAGCTCTCTGTATTGTTACTGTACCACTGATAACTGAGTGTTCTGCCAGGCGGCAAAGTAGTGGCTCCAACAGATAAAGTGCCGATGCTTTTTACGATCAAATCTGTTGATGGTGCGGGGTGTGTATTTATATTAATTGACGGAGCTGCAAATGTTACAGCAACAGAGGTGTTTGTTGATATATCTATTATCGAGTAAACATTATCATTACTGCCGCCTGTCCATGTTACATACCGGAATCCTGATGGGAATGCTACTAACTCAATATCTGTGTCAGCAAAAAAATTCATTACAGATATATAATCAGTTCCGTTCGCAGTAATTTTATCTGATCCGGGTATTGCGCCTGTTATAGTTACAGTCAGCGAGTATACATGCAATGCAAAGGATGGCGTTGAGATTGCTGTAGATGTATATGCGGAATTCGAAGTGCGAGCAATAACTCTCACAGTATATTCGCCGTTACTTGAGAGCATTTCATCAACAATACCGGTAGGTATTGTATTGTTTGAAATTGGCTGGTCAGTGAGTACTTCCGTAATATCATTTTTGTATAATGTATAAGTGTAGGAAATTCCACCTGCAGTTGAATTGTTGCTGCCAGCTGTGAATGTTATAGTACCATTTTTATCAAAATTAACACCTGTTGGCGGATCAAGCGGAATCAAATTTGTATGAATAAATACAGCATATATGGATATAACACCATTATCAGCATCATCTGGATCTACAGTATAGTCATAAACACGTGAGCCTGGTGATTCAGTAGAAAATATTCGAGTATTTTTAGTGGATAATCTAAGTATATCATTAATATTTATAGTATTTGTTAGTGTGTAGCTAATTGGAACATTAACACCTTTCAAAGCATAGGTTTCACTATTTGAGCCGCTGAATGATACAGAATCACTGCTGGTTAAACCTGTTTTATCAATTATTAAATTAAATGGTATTGTCTGACCAGAAGCTGTAATACTCCCAATTGCATCATCGCGTGTGATAACACAGCTAATGATCGTACCTGCATCAACCCCTTGTACAATATAAGTGTTGCTGTTCGCCCCAACATCATTGCTATCTGATTTCCATTGAAAGTCAAAAGCTCCGCTGCCTCCTGTGATACTGCTCGTATCAACGGTTAGCGCTTGACCAATCCTGAAATTTCCTGAAATCGATGCAGTACCACCAAGATCAGGAAGGCCTGAGAGATCTCTCCACTTCGCATATAGAGTCATATCTCGATCTGGAACAGTGCCAAAATCCCATCCAACAGCAAATATCCCGTTATCAAGATACCATCCTCCAAAACGATAACCCTTTCTTGAAGGATCCGCGGGTTTGCTTACTGTTTGCCCTTTGAATATAGTTTGAGTGGATATAGAACTGCCGCCATTAGTTTCAAAAGTGATTTTTTTTGGTTCAACTACGTGTTCTATGAGAGGATTTGGACAACCAGTAATGAACAATAAACAAATAAAGATAAACAGGCAGAAAATTCCACTTGCAGTGATCCCTGTTCTATGTTGCCTATTATTTATTCGCTTGCTCATCGACCTATCCAAACTATCTTTGTTTCCTAGATTTTTTTTTAATAATTTTCCAATCAAATTGATTTGTTAGGGCAATAATCCTGAGAAGTTTTCGTAATTTAAACCCTTAATTTTATAAAAAAAAGGATATCCCCCAAATAAAATCATAACGCATATATAATAAAGGGACAACAAATTTTTTATTTTTTTTGAGACTGTAACTTAAAATATAACTAGAGAATTTATTGGTATCATTTTTTACTCCTTCCTGATACCTATTGCTATGAATTGACTAGTATGTTTTTCTATTTCAACCTAGCTTTTTTGCAGTATCTCAACAGGTCTTATGGAACCAGCCCTATATGCAGGCAAAAATGAAGCTGCAATTGAAAGTAAAAGCGATATGCAAAATACTAAAATAAGTTCTGTATGATCAAATATAACAGGTATTTCTTCAAGATAGTATCCTGAATTAATTATGCTGAATGCAGATGAAGCATAATCTGTCTGTTTTAAAATATTTATTAAATAATATCCAATAAAAAGGAAAACATTTACAGCTTTTTCAATAAAGTGGATTATTATATTTATATGCATTGATATAAATATACCAACAAGCATTCCTATAAAACTCCCAACTACTCCAATTCCAAAACCTGTAAGTAAAAAAGTAAATGCTATATTTCTTTTAGAAAATCCTATGCTTTTAAGGATCGCGATCTCTTTTTTCATTGATAAAACCATCATGATCATAGTAGATGAAATATTAATAGAAGCAACAGATAATATAAGGATCATTATAAAAAGGAGAAGTTTTTTTGTTACTTCAAGACTTTTGTATAATGTATAATTCACTCTATACCATGAATTGACAAAAAAATTCTGTGATATTTTATTCCTTATTAGAGATAGTGTCCCATCAATATCTTTATATGGGTCTTTGACTTTTATTCCAATAAAAGGGGGATTCATGTCTCTGAAAATAGAGTATGCTCTTTCATATTGTATATAAGCGCTTATTTCATCTAATTCCCTGTATCCTGTAGTAAATATCCCTTTTAAAATAAATCTTGAAGGCTTAAGTATTATAGGTCTTCCCGGAGGAGTATAAGCAGTAAGAATTTTGACTTCATCTCCAACTTTTGCATTTATTTTTTTTGCAATCGTAGCGCTTAAAAGTATAGATTCGCTATCAAGAATAAATTCTCCATCGTTAAATACAAGATATTCCCTTAGCATTTTATCTTCTTCATACAGATTTTCAGGAAGTCCCCTTATAGTAACACCAAGCCTCCCTGCTACTGTATAGACAAGACATGTTTCCTGTATATAAATAAAAGTATTTTCAACACTATTGATTTCTTTAATAGTATTGATAGCCTGAGTATAATCAATTTCTGCTGCTCTTATACTTCTTGCCTGAAAATGGTAGCTCCCTAACTCTATATATCTTCTTGTTATTCCAGAAATCATCCCATCAGTAACTTCCAGCACTACAACAAGAGGGATAAGACTTAAAGCAATACCTATAATACTTCCTCTTATGTGCCTGAAAAGAGCTTTATCGCTGTTGCGGCTTGTTAGGAATTTATAGGCAAGAAAGAGAGTCTGTTTTATGCTCATATTTGCTGAAGCTTTCCTTTATCAAGTTTCATGATAAGATCCCCTCGTTCTGCGATTTTCATCTCATGCGTAACCATTACAAGAGTCACTCCATGCTGCTGGACAAGATCAAATAAAATATCTTCAACGATCCTTGAGTTTTTTTCATCAAGATTACCGGTAGGTTCATCTGCAATAATTATCGCAGGATCATTTATCAAAGATCTTGCAACTGCTACACGCTGCCTTTCGCCTCCGGAAAGCTGGTATGGATAAAAAGATAACCGGTCTTTTAAATTTACTTTTTCCAATAACTCTTCTGCTTTGCTTATGGATTTTTTCCTGGAATTACCGGCAATAAAATATGGCATCATTACATTTTCAACAGCAGTGAGCTCTTTTATAAGATAGTGGAACTGGAAAACAAATCCCATGACCCTGTTTCTAAAATTATAGAGTTCATTCTCGCTCATTGTTTCAATATTCTGCCCTAAAATATTTACAACTCCGCTTGTCCCTTTATCAAGTCCCCCGATAATATTAAGCAAAGTGCTTTTGCCCCGTCCGCTTTCGCCAGTAATTATTATCTTGCTCCCCTTATCAATTGAAAGATCGAGCTGATCAAGTACAACAAGTTCTTCTGTTCCATTCTTATATTTTTTTACAAGCTTATCGATTTCTATTATTTTACTCATTCATACCTCAAATATTCTGCGGGATTCTCTACTGATATTTTTTTAGATGCAAAATATGCAGACAGGACAGCTGATAATAAAGCAAAAAGAAAAATGGTAACAACTTCTGGAAGAACTATCCTTACAGGTATTTCCGCAAGATAAAAATAGTCAGATGGAAAAAGTGTAAAAGAAAATCTTTCATCCAAAAGTCCGACAGTAGATGCAATAAATTCAACACATCTGAACAGATATGTTACTGCATTACCTAAAATCATAAATATTTCATTTATATTTATTATGATCAAAAGACCAAAAATAACTCCTATGGATCCGCTTATGAGACCTATTATTATCCCTTCAAAAAGAAATATTTTTCTTACTGATTTTTCCGGAGCCCCTATTGCATACAAAACAGCGATATCTTCAAGTTTTTCAGCAACTGTACGTTTCGTTGAGTTAAAAATATTTACCCCTATAACTACAAATATAAGAACAATAAGAAGAAGCATTACTATTTTTTCCATTTGAAGAGCGCTAAAAAAAGATTTATTATATTCTCGCCATGAGACTATTTCTGCATTGGGATGATTTGTTTTTATTTCCAATACTGTTTCAATATCGCGGTATCTGTTTTTTAATTTAATTCCTATTACTTTTCCATTATTGGAATAGGAGTTATCGCTAACGTCACCTTGTACAGAACTTCCGTCACCCCGTTGCGAAAGAGTGTCTTGCTTTACAGCGCTACTCCCCTCCTTTGTCCCGCCTTGTTCAAAAAGAGAAAAATGCATATCTGATATAAAAATCATATTTCTGTCATACTGATAATATCCTGACTGAAATATCCCTGTTATTTTAAATTCAATAGTATCTGGACGCAGCGAGGCAAAGTTTTTTCCCGATAAAGATATAAGACTTATTGTTTCTCCAGGGGAGGCATAAAGAACTCTTTCAAGTTCTGCTCCAATTATAACTTTAAAATCCCCATCAATATCTATCTGTTCTTCTTCAATACCAAGATGATTTATAAGCGATTTATCCTGTTTAAAATCCTTTTCATTAACAAGCCTTACCATAACAGGGTCAAGTCTTGCAGCACCACCTGAAAGCAGTGTCTGGGTATCGTAGAATGTTGTATAATTAAGAATAGCAGAATTATTATCAAGAGTCCTTGCTATCCCTTTTTCATCATCAGTATTATATATCCTGATATGATATGATTCGATTTCAAGAATGTCATTAATAAAACCAAGCTGAAGCCCATTCATTATAGACATTACTGCAATTAGGGTAATAACTCCTGCAGAGAGCCCAAGTATTGATAGTAATTTAGTAGTATTTTTTTTATCTGCTTTTCTTGGCCATATATATTTATTGGCAAGAAATATAAACCATCTATTTATCATCTTTCAACTGCTGTTTTTTCATCATCCTTATAATGGATTCTTAAGATTTTTTCTCCATTATTATAATAATCTTCATAATGGACATTGTCTTCAAGATAAACTTTTTCTTTATAAATTTCTCCGTTAAAATACATTTTTTCAGAAGTTAATTCATCATCTGTATATTCATATATGTATCTTTCAACCCCTTCAGGAAGGACTTTTATTCTTCTTACAAGCTTTTTGTCTTCATCATAATAATCATTTATTTTTGAAACAATATCTTCACCAATATAGATAATTTCTTCCAGCAGATTACCTTCTGAATCAATATTTTGTATAATTCTTTCTTCTGTTTCATAAATAAATTCTTCTATTCGTAAATTAAGATCAGAATCATAAAAATATTTTTTTTCAGATATCCTTTCTCCTTTATCTGTTTTTAATATTTCTGATATTCTTCCATTTCTGTAATATATAAAGTTTCCTATTAAATCACTGTTTCCATGCCATTCTTCAAGCAGGTTTCGTTCTTCAAATCTATATTTTGATATTTGGTCTTCTTTTTTCTCATCATCTTCAGGATAAATCGATCTTACAACAGTAGCGATCCGTCCTCTGGCATCTCTTTCATACATAATTGAACTTTGAAGTCGACCATCAAGAGAAAGTTCATCTACTGCTTCAAGGAGCAGCCCTGGATTATATTTATAAATTTTTACATAGCCTGATTGATCGCTTAAAGTAATAACTTTTTCTACAACGAGAAGAGATTCTCTATATACTTTTTCTGTTTCTATACCATCTTCTCTAATTATTTCTCTTTCAATAGCGCCATTATCCAAATAATAAAGTTCGGTTGTCCTTATAGGAACAGATTCTTTAAAAAGTATTTTTATTTCTTTTTTCTCTTCTTTTGTTTTTTCAACATAATATTCAAATTCATCTATCCTGTATTTATGTATGCTTGCAAGTTCCATCCCAAGACTATTTGATCTGTAATATTGTTGTGAAAAAATAAATGAGGGCAAAAGTAAAAATAGTAATGATAAATATGTTTTATACATCAAGAAGATTATCCAGATATTCTTTTTTATTAAATCTTTTCATATTATCGTACTTTTCCCCTGTTCCTATAAAAACAAAAGGAATGCCAAGTTTACCGGAGATCGATACTGCAATTCCCCCTTTTGACGTTGAATCATATTTTGCAAGTACAACAGCATCTATCCCTATCGCTTCATTGAATATTTCAGCCTGATTAAAACCATTTTGTCCTGTTGTTGAATCTATAACAAGAAATTTAAAATAGTTTTCTCCTGGAATTTTATTTTTGATAATTTTATCTATTTTTTGAAGTTCTTTGACCAGATTTGTTTTATTATGCATTCTTCCGGCAGTATCAGCAAGAATAATTTTATCTCCTTTTGCTTTTGCACTTTCAATAGTGTCATATATTACTGCTCCTGGATCTGAACCATGCTCCTGGCTTACAACTCTTACCCCAAGCCTTTCTCCGTGGATCTTTAATTGATCAATGGCAGCAGCCCTGAAAGTATCTGCTGCAGCCAATAATAATCCCAACCCTTTATATTCATTTTGAATAAATTTTGCTGCTTTTGCTATTGTGGTTGTTTTTCCTACGCCGTTAACCCCAAGAAACAAAATAAGATTTAACTTTTGAGGATCTATTGAAAAATTATATTCCAATATTTTTTCAGAAATCATTTCTTTTAACAGAGCGTAGAGTTCTTCCTGCTCTGTTATTTTATTTTTTAAAGCCTCTGCTTTAAGTCCCTTTACTATTTCTACAGAAAGAGCTGTACCCATATCTGACTCAATAAGGGCATCTTCAACATCCTCAAAAAAAATATTATCGATTTTATTTCTTGTAAATATAGATTTTATTTTATCAGCCAGTATAAACTTCATTTACTAAAACTCCAGTTATTTCTTTTCATAGAGAACATCCCCTGCCTTTATGTAGTCGTTTAACTTAAAAATAGTATTAACCAAAAGAGCCATAGTAAGAAAAAGAGAAGCATGATACCCATAATAGGTGTAATTCCTTATTCTTCCCAACCTGTTCATCTCTTCATAGTTGCTATTGGAATTAACAGCATCTGTATATGCACCATTATACTCGCTTGTTAAAGCATAAAGGAAAAAAGAAATAGGCACAGATAAAATAAAAAATGAAATGCTTGTATAAAATGCATTTCTCTTTTTTGCAATATATTCATCTTTTTTAAAGATATCAGGAGACAATTGTATGTCTATTGAATTTTGAGGAATATCATCAAGAAACATTCTGGTATCTCTGAAACCATCTTTTCTTAATATTATTTCTCCGGATAACCCATCCAGAAGAAAAGGAGTCACACCCATCCAAAGCGAATCCAGATAAACATTAGCCACTTGCGGAAGTGAATTAATTGCAGTAATTTTTTCCTCTTTCAGAGTAATATTAAAATCAAAAACATTTGATTTCTTTTCCTCTAAAAAAACAGAAACAGTTTTTTCTTCCTGTCCTGATCCTCTTATTGCAAGTGTATGCTCGCCTGGAGAAACTATAATGTTTAAAGCAGAACCTGTTCCAATATATTTTTCATCAAGATAAATATCGCTATTCCTGTTATCTGTTTTGACTGTGATCTTGCTCCATATAGTTGCAAGGAAAACTGATGTCAAATCAGAAAGTACATCATCAAGTGATGAATAGAGCATCTCCAGTTCGCTTGATAAAGATGTTGAATAAATATTTTTCTTTTCAAGCGCGCTGTAAAGATTTATTTCAAGAGTTACTATATTTTTAAATTGTCTTGCAGACCCATAAAGAATATAATCAAATTTTTTATCTGTTGCGAATCTATCTATATCAGGAATATCAAATGAAAGAGGATTATCTTTTTCATCTTTTGTTATGAATGCAATTTCTTTTATCGGAGATACTGCTATTCTTCTCAAGTTATAATCATTAAGCCGTTTTATCTTTTTTTTGCTTGCACTGATTTTATTTTTTATTTCTCTTCTTTTTTCATTTTCCTTAAAAAATGCATTATCATATTCTTTTATATAAGATGAAAGTTTTTTTTCTTCTTCAACAATTTCTCTGGAAATAATTCTTTTTTTATACAGGATAATTTCTTCGGAAGAGAGTGTATGTTTATTGATTTCAGAAAACTGGCTGGAGAAAAAAGCAGGGAGAATACTGCTTATGTATGATACATCTTCTCTGGAACTTGATATTTTGAATTCAGTTAGCGCAACATTCCATGTTGTTTGCTCATCTTTTACAATAAATTTTTGGCAATAGATCGGCTGAATAAAAAATATAAAAAGTACAGAAATAACCAGGCAAGATCTCATGATCTCTAAACCTCAGAAGCTTTTTTAATTGAATTTATGAGTCTTTCGGGTTTAAATGGTTTTACAACAAAATCAGAAGCACCAAGCTGTATAGCTTTTATCAGATATTTTTGCTGCCCAAGAGCAGAACACATAACAACTTTTGCCTCAGGATATTTTGATTTAAGAACTTGCAGAGCAGTAAGCCCATCCATTAAAGGCATTGTTATATCTAAAAGAACAATATCAGGTTTTATTTCTTCATATAGCTGGATAGCCTGCAATCCATTTTCAGCTTCTCCAACAACAGGAATTTTCTCTTTTTCCAGTATTTCTCTTATTGCGATTCTTATAAAATATAGATCATCTACAATTAAAACACCTGATTTCATTCTTCTTTATTTTTCCATATAAATTTAAGATATTCTTCTATGAATGGATCAATATTACCATCCATAACACTTTGTATATTTCCGATTTCGTATTTTGTTCGGTGATCCTTTACCAACGTATAAGGTTGAAAAACATAGGAACGGATCTGGCTGCCCCATGCAATATCCTTTTTTTCCTTACTGAATTTTTCGTTTTCTTCATCCTGTTTCTGTTTATAATGCTCATAAAGTTTTGATCTAAGCATTTTCATTGCATTTGCCCTGTTTTTAAACTGGCTTCTTTCTGTTTGACATTGTACCACAATTCCGGTTTCAAGGTGTGTTAATCTTACTGCTGAATCTGTTTTATTTACATGCTGCCCGCCTGCACCTGAAGCCCTGTAAGTATCTACTCTTAGATCTTCCGGCCTTATATCGATCTCTATATCATCTTCCAGAACAGGATAAATATAAACTGCTGAAAAAGAAGTGTGCCTTCTGGCATTTGAATCAAAAGGAGAAATCCTTACAAGCCTGTGGATCCCAGATTCACCTTTAAGATATCCATGCACATATTCCCCATTTATCTGCATTGTAACAGATTTTAATCCCCCTTCTGCTTCCAGAATATCTATAATTTCAACAGAAAAACCTTTTCTTTCAGCCCACCTCATATACATTCTATAAAGCATACT
>WRCW01000049.1 GCA_009783755.1 Spirochaetaceae bacterium | reverse complement strand
TTTAGCTTCTTCTTTAGAAACACCTTCTTTAACTTTCTGAGGAGCACCCTCAACCATATCCTTTGCTTCTTTAAGACCAAGTCCGGTGATTGCTCTTACTTCTTTGATAACAGGAATTTTCTTACTATCATCAATTTTTGCAAGAATAACATCAAACTCAGATTTTTCTTCAGCTGCACCTGCTGCTGCACCTGCTGCTGCCGGAGCTGCTGCAACTGCCACTGGGGCTGCTGCTGTAACACCAAACTTTTCTTCCATTGCTTTAATAAGTTCTGATACTTCAAGAACTGTCATGTTAGCAATTGCTTCAAGAATTTCATCTTTGTTAGCCATATTACCTTCTCCTTATCTTTTGTTTCAGCAATAGCATGGCAAAATAGAAGACTAATGCTGAATATATATACCCAGCCACAACGTCTATTACGTTTGTGGTTTGGATACGCATTTTTTCGCCAAAAGGCTGCAAAAATGCAATATTTTTATAAACCGCAAAAAACGGATTATTTCATGTAACGCTAATTAGCGTCTTACTTTCCTTCCTTCTGATCAGCAACAGCTTGTATTGTTCTGGCAAGCTTCTGCAGAGGAGCATTAATTACAAAAACAAGATTTTGAATAGGAGCTTTCATAGTACCCATAAGGCTTGATATAAGCTCGAGCTTTGTAGGAAGCTTTGAAAAAGCTTCAAGCTGCTTCATATCAAATATATTACCATCTATGAAGCCACCTTTTACCTGCACAGGCGCTTCTTTGGAAAAATCAAAAATTGCTTTAACCGCAGGGCCTGCATCTCCTTTAACCATTGCTATCGCAGAAGGGCCTACCAGAAGACCATCGAGTCCATTAACACCTTTATTTTTAAAAGCAATTTTTGCATAGTTGTTTTTTACAACTTTATATTCTGTGTTTACTTCTCTTAATTTTCTTCTTAAACCTGTTATCTGTTCAACAGTAAGACCTCTGTAATTAGTTACAACAAAATCATTTATATTTTCAATTTTACTTTTTATCTCTGCAACAGCTTCTACTTTAGAAGGCTGTATTTTTGTTACATATTCTGCCATATCTTAATCCTTATTCTCAGTCTTAAAGTCTACTTTAACGCCTGGACCCATTGTAGAAGAAACGCAAACTGAAAGAAAAAAGTCTCCTTTCGTATCCGATGGTTTTTTTCTTTCAACCTCAGTAACAACTGCTTTGATATTTTCCACAATCTGATTTACTTCGTTTGACACTTTTCCTACTGCAAGATGAAGAACTCCGCCTTTATCAGACCTGAATTCAACACGCCCTTTTTGAAGTTCAGATAATGCTTCTTTAATATTGAAAGTAACTGTCTGTGTCTTGGGGTTAGGCATCAATCCTCTTCTTCCCAGAATAGGACCAAGTCGTCCTACATCTTTCATCATATCAGGTGTAGCTACAGCAATATCAAAATCAAGCCAACCATCTTTAATTTTTTCAACAAGATCAGCATCGCCGACATATGCAGCACCAGCAGCTTTTGCTTCTTCTGCTTTATCGCCTTTTGCAAAAACAAGAATTTTCTTTGCACCTGTAAACTGATGCGGAAGAACAAGAGTATCTCTTACACCCTGATTCTTTTTAAGTTTTAGTCTTATTGAAATCTCAACAGTTTCGTCAAATTTGGCAAAAGCAATTTTTTTAACAATCCCTACAGCTTCTTCATATGGATAAAAGTTTGCTTTATCATATTGCTTTGCTGCTTCAAGGTATTTTTTTCCTCTTTTCATCTTATGCCTCCACCTCTACGCCCATGCTTCTTGCTGTTCCAGCTATGGTTTTCATAGCTGCATCAATATCATTTGCATTTAAATCAGGCATTTTTGTCTCTGCTACTTTTCTTAGAGCTGCTTTTGTTATTTTTGCAACTTTAACTTTGTGTGGTTCTGCAGAGCCTTTTTCAATACTGCATGCTTTCTTGATTAAAACTGCAGCGGGAGGGGTTTTTGTGATAAACGAAAATGTTTTATCAGCATAAACTGTAATTATAACAGGAATTGCAATCCCAGGCTCCATATTTTTTGTTCTGTCATTAAACTGCTGAACAAACTGAGGAGCGCTAACACCATGAGGACCAAGTGCAGGTCCTACTGGAGGCGCTGGAGTTGCTTTTCCGGCCGGAACTTGCAGCTTGATTAGAGCTACTATTTTTTTCTTGGCCATCTATTTCTCCAAAATG
Organism: Spirochaetaceae bacterium; assembly: GCA_009783755.1. Lineage (GTDB taxonomy): Bacteria > Spirochaetota > Spirochaetia > CADAEX01 > CADAEX01 > WQTU01. Next base: position 10,378 of record WRCW01000049.1, on the reverse strand, counting down.
TGGTATAAAAGGTATGCTACGCAAACCTTCTGTTCGCTTCCTCGCTCGGTAATGCGCAAGCAATCCTTGTTCACTACTCTCGCTACGTCAGCGAATAACGTTTCCTAAAAGGAAACTCCCATATTTAAACCGGTAAATCTTACCGTGAATAAAAAACATTCCTAAATTTTCAGGATTTGTTTTATTTAACTATAATTTAACTTTATTAAAGCTGTTCAACTTGTGAAAAATCAACCTCCACTGGTGTTGCTCTTCCAAAAATTCCTACAACTACTCTTAGTTTTCCTTTTTCAGTATTAACATCATCGATTTTTCCTGTGAAAGTATCAAAAGGACCACCGATTATCTTGACTGATTCTCCAATATTAAAGACTTGCTTTGACTTAATATGTTTTGTAGCTTTAAGATCTCCTGTTTTCTGCAGAATAACTCTCATTTCATCAGTAGATATTGGATTTGGTTTTACGCTCCCCAAGGCACCAACAAAACCTGTAACTCCCTGAATCTTCCTGATCTCGGCGCATACGCTTTTCCACCCTTTATCAGGCAAATTCATTTCAAGCAATATATACCCAGGCAAAAATTTCCTTGAAGAAACTTTCTTTTTGCCATCTTTAACTTCAACAACTTCCTCTGAGGGTATTTTTATATCAAGAATTTGATCAGAAAATCTCTGATCTGCCATGAGTTTTCTTATATGTTTTTCTATTCTGTTTTCATAACCTGAATAGGCGTGAAGAACATACCAACCCTTTACCATCTAAACCCCGTAACTATAACCCTATTTTTGGTTAGAAAATAATGTCTATTCCTATAATAAGCAGGAAATCTACAGCGCCAAGAACCAAGGCAAAAATAATAGTTGAAACAATAACTACTTTTGTAGATGAAGCAACATCACTCCTGCTGGGCCACACAACTTTTCTAAGTTCAGAGTAACTTTCCTTAAAAAAATTAACAATTTTACGCATAAAAACTCCTAAAAATAAAATTGGTAAGCTAACCTAACCCCAAACCAATTTTGTTGACCTGACCCACATATATTTACAGAACAAAGCAAACTTGTTCTTAAAACTACAGATACCTCGCCAGGTAATTATAGAAAAAATAAAATTGGTATGCTATACAAACCAATTTTACTGACCTGCCTCGCGCTGTCATGCATGACGCTTCGCAGATTCACGCGCGACCCTCGCTTGTTGGTCAATATAAACAGGCCAGGTAGGACTCGAACCTACAACATCCGATTTTGGAGATCGGCGCTCTAGCCATTGGAGCTACTGACCTAAAAATATTATTTAATTTTAGTCTCTTTATGCAAAGTATGCTTTCTGTCAAACTTGCAATATTTACTAAATTCTAACTTTGCTTGTGTATTCTTTCTGTTTTTTGATGTTGTATAGTTTTTTCTTTTACATTCAGAGCACTGTAAAGCAATAAGCTCAACATTACCTTTTTTCTTAGATGCCATATCAGAATCCCCTAGGTATATATGGATTAAACTGGAAAACCAGCATTTTTTTTGTTTTTTTAAGAGCCCTCGACCGGATTTGAACCGGTGACCCCCTCCTTACCATGGAGGTGCTCTACCGACTGAGCTACAAGGGCATACCTGTTCTAACAAGTCGGATAGAGAACGAGTGCAAAAGTAACAAATATGCCAATTTTTGTCAATAGAATCAATATTAATTGTGCAAAATATATGCTTATTTTGTGCCAACTGGCCATTTTATTTCAAAAAAAAGCCCATTTCCCGGAGAAGTTTCAAATATTATTGTCCCTTTGAGGCTTTGTGTAACCAGGTTATAGACAATATGCATCCCAAGCCCACTACCACCAGACCCTCTCTTTGTGGTAAAAAATGGATCAAACAGCCTTGATTTTGTAGCCTCATCCATTCCAACTCCATTATCGCTATAGCGGAAGATCGCTATATCTTTATCTATATCTAATTCTATTTTTATCTCTCCGCTTTCTATTCCTTCAAATCCATGCTTTAAAGAGTTCATGACAAGATTTGTAACAATTTGAGACAAGGCTCCGGGCATACTTTCAATATTAATATCATCCTGTCCAATCACTGTTACTTTATGTTTTGTTTTCTTAAAAGCAGGCATCAGGCTTAAGAGAATTTCATTCATATATCCTTTAAGATTAAAAGTCCTTTTTTCCTGGCTTGCCTGGTCAACTGCAACCTTTTTAAAGCTGCTGATGTGGTCAGATGCTTTTTCAACATTATCAAGAAGGACTTTTGCAGATTCAATTGCACTATTTATATAGCTTTCAAGCTCAGAGCGTTTCATAGTGCCTTGGGCAAATTTTGTGTTCAATATATCGGTTTGTTGTTTAAGATAAGATGCAGCAGTAACACTTATGCCAATAGGAGTGTTTATCTCATGTGCAACCCCTGCAACAAGCACTGCAAGAGAAGCCATTTTTTCTGCTTCAACAAGGCTTTTTTGTGTTTCCTTGAGTTTTATAAGTGAATCTTTTAGAGCGTTATTTGAATCTTCAAGTTCTCCTGTTCTTAAGAAAACCCTTAGTTCGAGTTCTGCATTTAACTTTTCAAGCTCGGTCTGCGCTTTTTTGCGCTCAGTAATATCTCTTATAATTGCCAAAAGATAATGCTCTTCCCCTAAATCAAGGTTTGAAAGGCTTATTTCTGAATAAAAGGAACTACCATCTTTTCTTGAATTTTTCCATTCAAAAAACTGAGGTATCCCTTTTTTTACTTCTTCCATATAATCTGTAAAAAGTTGTTCTGAATCTTTTTCAAATTCTTTTTCCGAAATATCGCCGGGAGATAATTTTTTTAATTCTTCTTCTGTATATCCAAATGTTTTAAGAGCTTTATTGTTAAAATTAACTATTTTATTTTCCTTTATTATGAGGATAACATCATTAGCTGTTTGAAAAACAGCCTGATATCTGGTTTCGCTTAACGCAAGCTCTTCTGTTCTTTGCCGTATCAAAATTTCAAGCTGTCTTGCATTTTCCTGTACTATTTTTTTCCTGGAAGCAATTAAAACAAAACTAATTATAATAAGAATAGACATAAGGGAAAATCCAAGAATCATTAATTGAGTCTGAAAATCAAAAAGAGCTGAATTTACCTGCTTTTCTGTTGCAGTCAAAAGAAGTATAAGTTTTTGCCTTCCAATATTTAAAGAATGCCATGCAGCAAGACGCTTCTGCGGTCGTCCCTCACTATCAACAAAGCGAAAATGTCCTGTTCCCACAGGCTCTCCAAGGACATCGTTCGAAAATGTCTTAACTATTTCAGTATCGATCTTATCTATTGTAAAAATATTTTTTCCTATATTTGCAGAATCTTCATCAAAGAGTATTAGTCCGTCTCCTGTAAGCAAAGAGCCTGTACCATACTCATCCATGCCCATTGGAAAAACATATCTGTTTATTATTGGTTTTAAATCTATAACAATACACAATAATCCAGCTACTCTTCCTCTTTCTTTAACAGGGATTATATTTCCTATAAATTGATAATTATGGGATACATAAAGATAGACACTCATTGGATCCCTGCTCGATGTTCCCAGAGTTTTCCAATATTCTTTCAGCCATGTACTACCTACAGATTTTGCAACGTCGTCTGTCTCACCTGTTGATAAGTTGCTATAATCAATACTGCCATCCGAATATGAGATAAGAAAACCCAATATCTCCTGTTTGCTTGACTGAACAAATTGGAAAATGCGATTTTTCTCATGGTTTTTTCCAAGAGGCAAAAGGTCATCATTAAAATAATCCTGTGCTGTTTTAAAAGTATAGAATATTTCGTATATGCTTTCTTCTATCCCCTGTTTTGCAAGAAAAACCTGTAAAGACTGGTGCTGGTTAAATATTTTTTCATTTCTTTTTATTGTCCAGCCTTGTATCAGAAATGCAATATAAAAAAAAACATAAATTGCAATTGCAGAAGTTATAACAAAGTTTATTATTATTTTTTTAGGAAATACAAGTTCGGAATACCTGAATATGTGGTGCTCATTATCATGATGAGCAGGATCAAATTTTGATGATTTATGATCCAGTCCTGGCCTGTTTCGCATCTGCAATAATCTAAACATATTCCAGCCGTGCCTTGTACCTGGCATATCTGAATTGTCTCTTTTACCAAACATATTCATAGAGTATAGCATATTCTGATACTATTTATAAATATTTATTTTAATTAGCTGATTGATATTTTATGGCAATTCTTAAAAAGAATTTGCAAAAGATTCAAGATTGTTTGAAATTTTCGAATAGTCTTCAAAAAGTTTGGAAAAAACAGAAAAAGCTTTTTCATTTGGTATATATACATCTTTTATTCGGACCATTTCCTGGGATGCCTGTAAAAGAGAGCTATACAAACCAAGCCCTTTAAATGCAACACATGCACATCCTATAAGTTCGCTCTCTTTTACTTCCGGAGAGAGCAGTTTTTTTCCTGTCATATCTGCTTTTATCTGGTTCCATAAAGAATTATTCGCCTGCCCGCCTGAAAGCCTTATATCCTGGACATCCAGAGAGCATGATTCCATAATCCTTATTACTTCTCGCACAGAAAAACCAATAGATTTTAAAACAGCAGCACCTATCTCTGGTATACCATGCTTTATTTCAAGCCCTACAAATGCTCCACCTGAAAATTGCCATATAGAATCTTTTTTTAAACTTGGGAAAAAATAGAGATGATCATTATTGTGTATAACCTTTGATATTTCTTCAATAAGAGCTGTATATGATCTATTCTCCTGCCCTGATATTTTTCTAAACCAGTCAAAAACTTTTCCTGATGAATCAAGTACTCCTGATATATTATAAAAGCCTTCTATAATATGAGGTAATACCCTGAGAGTATCCAATTCAACATTTTTTTTACTGCAATAGTTTATACCTTCCGAAGTCCCTGCCCTATCGCAAACAGCACCTTCAAATAGTGTGCCTGTCCCCAGAAGAGCCATAAGATAATCATTAGCTCCGGCAAATAGGGGAATCCCTTTTTTTAAATAAAATTCTTTGCTTCCTTTTTCAGAGACATAACCAATAAGATCTCCTGTAGGAATAAATTGCGGAAAAACAGTGCATTCGATTCCAAGTTTTTTAATAGAGTCTTCTGTCCATATATAAGGAATAAATCCTTTATTTGGAAGAGGCTCTTTAAGCTCTCCAGTCAGCAGGTATGGGAAAAAACCTGATAGCGGAATAAAACAGGAAATATCAGAATAAATATCTTTTCTATTTTCTTTAAACCAGGCTATTTTTGGAAGGAAAAAAGATTTTTTGTCTTCTATATCAATTTTTTTATTATCCAGCCACAGAAGGGATTCTGCAATATAGTTTCCATTTTTATCTATAGGTATAACAGAAGGAGCACTACCGCTAAAAACAACAGCTTCTGCTTTTTCCAGTTGTGGAAGATCTTTTAATATTTTTTTTAAAGAATTGATCCAGTAATCTGTTTTCCAGTTATAAAGGTCTCCACCAATTTCTTCATAGAAAATTTTCCGGCATGATAATGGGATCCCTTTTTTATCTATTATACCTGCTTTTATTGAGGAAGTTCCTATATCAATAGCCAGAACTTTATCATTCATAAAATGGTTCTGATTGGGGGTTACCTAACAACTGCTGTATTATTTCACTATTATCAATCAATGGAGTTAATGTTCTCTGCTGATGCAGTCTTGAAATAACACGGGCAAAGAGATTCGATATAGGGGTGTTTACATACCACTCTTTGCCGTAAAGAGTATCATCATGGTACACGGCATTTGTTCCAATTATTTTATCAAAATAGCCTTTCCTGTAAGCATCATCAAAATCAACAATTGCGTTACCTGTAAAAAATGGCAAGCTTATTGCGCAAATAACTTTATCAGCTCCAAGGTCGCGGAGGTACTGCATTGCTTTTATCATTGTCCCGCCGGTTCCTACCATATCATCTGCCATAAAAACAACTTTTCCTTTTACATCTCCAAGCAACTTCATCGAAGTAATATTACTTCCTTTTGAATCAGTAGAAACTTTGGAATAATCTCTCTCTTTATAAAGCATTGCAAGAGGTTTATTAAGACTGTCAGCAAAAAATTTATTCCTTGCAACAGCGCCCGAGTCCGGGGCAACAATAACAAGATCGGATTTCTCTATGTCAACAAAATTAATAAGAGTTTTAATTATCTGGTATGATGCATGGAGATCTTCCATTCTGCACTTATTAAGACAGTTTTCTATCTCTTTGGAATGTATATCAAGAGTAATTATGCGGCTAACTCCCATATTCTCAATTATCCTTCCAAAAAGAGCTGCGGTAAGAGCTTCTCTTCCTTTGCGCTTATGCTGCCTTGCATAAGGATAAGCAGGAACAATGATAGATACAGAACGCGCACCTGATTGTATTACAGCATCTATAGTAGCAAATAGAATAAAAACATGGTCATTTACTGAAAGAATATATTTTTTACCATCTCCATTGATATCTATTGGATAATGATTTTCAACATCCTGGATAATAAAGACATCCATACCCCTAACAGAAGTTCTTATCTCTGTCTTATATTCTCCATTGGCAAATCTAGTATATTTTACAGGAACTTTAAAATCAGGAGCTCTATATTTTTCAATATCAGAGCATTCTTCGATATTAGTGCTTTGGGTTTGGATATCAATCAATAAATTGATCTCTTTTTCAACTTCTTTTTTTTCGATCTTATATAGTTCGGATAAAAGATTAACCTGCTTTTCATGCTTACGTTCATAATATTTTTTAAGATTGCGTATAATATCATCTGCAAAAAAAGCTGCTCCAGGACAAGAAACAACGCCTAAATCAATTGGTCTTGAAAAATACATTTTTCACCTCAAAGTGTCATTAGTCTGGGATAATAAAATTTATCATAATTTTTTACAGATTACAATAGGCTTTATATTTTGATAAATTTTAACATTATTAAAATAGAAGATCTTCATAATTTTCATCAGGATACTTAAATATTTTCCCCTCACTGTTTTTTAAATAAAAAAATCCATTTTCTCTTTTACTGATAGAATTTCTATCCAGTATAATTTTACCGCCTGCTTCCGGCAGGTCAACAGCAAATAGAGGAAGAGAAAGAGCAGACATCTCTGTTTTTAATTTTTCCATAATTTCTATACCCTGCATAAGATTTGTTCTAAAGTGCGAAGTACCTGCTGCAAGATCTCCCTGAAAAAAATAGTGCGGTTTTACAGATATTGAAACAAGTTTGTAAAACAGTTCTTTAAGCTGTTTCTCTGAATTATTTATACCGCGCAAAAGAACTGTTTGGTTAAAAACAGGAATGCCTGATTTTGTTATTAGATTAACAGCTTCACTGTTAATTTCCGTTATTTCATCTGAATGATTAAACTGTGTAAATATATAAAGAGGTCTGTATTTTGATAGAATATTCAAGAGATTGTTATCAATCCTTGAGGGAAGGACAACAGGAACTCTTGTGGCTATTCTTATCACTATATCTTTTGATACTTCTCTAATTGATTTGCAAAAATATTCAATAAAATCATTATCAAGAACAAGCGGATCTCCTCCGGAGAGTAAAACTTCTCTGATATATTTATTGGCTTTTAAATAATCAGTTAAAATTTTCACATCAGAGCTATCTGCATCTTTGATTAAGCTTTTATCAAGATAACGCCTAAAGCAATGTCTGCAATAAAGAGCACAACTGTTTGTAGCAATAAAAAGGAGCCTGTCATGGTATCTATGGACTATTCTGTCTGATTTTGAAAATATTTTCTCACAAAGAGGATCTGTTTTTTCATATTCAAATATTTTAAACTCTTCCATGGAAGGAACAAACTGCTTGCGTAAAGGATTTTCCTTCCCGTTCTCTGCAAGTTTTAAATAATATTTTGTTGCAGCAATTCTTTCTAAATTAAAATTATCTTCTATATAAGATATTTCGTCTTTAGTAAAAAAAGAGAGCTGCTTAATTTTTTGATATGTCAGAATATCATCTTTAAAATCATTTTTTAAAAAATCCATAAAAACCAATAATTTAAAATATAATATGATTGTACAGGAAATGAGTTTATAAAAAAAGCGCCTGACACTATTTTTTACTTAACCAGCTAGCCAGGTTTATTGATTTCAGTACTTTTGGTTATAAGAAATTCCTGTTAAATGGTTATTCATTATTAGTTTATACCTAATCCGGCAGTAACCTACCCAAAAAAAGCAACAACCCACCCAATTATATGTGCAAGCTTGTGATGTTTTCTCTAGATATTATAAATACAAATTATTAAAAATTTTTATTTAATAAATTGAAGCAGTTTGCATATTTTATATGTTTTAAAAAAATAATTTCCTGCTTTAAAAAAACTGTTAATTCTAATAAAAAGTACAGTTTTAGAATCAATGTTTGCATTACAAAACTTTGATTGCAAATCATTAAAAACTACAGGGATGGATAAAATGAAAAAAGAAGACCTAAAAACAATGCTGATCTTTTATAGAAATGGTGTTTTGCCAAAGAAAAAAATTATAGAAGCTATCAGCCTATTTGTTTATAAATTTCCTCTAAAAAAATACAGATGGAAAGAAGATGATTGCAGCGAGTTTTTTAGTTATTTTTTTCCTAAAATAAACAAAATTATTGATTCATTTAAAATAACAGAGGTCCCTTTTGAGGCATACCTTATAAAAACTCTTAAACTCCAAATAAAAACTTTTGCTTTGAAAAAAACAACAGCTGAAATAAACAGAAAAATATTAAAAAATAAGGAGTTTTGGCCATATGATGATAATGAAGATTACTGCGCTGAACCTGGTATTGAGTTCTTTAAAAAAGATATACAACCCACATATTCTTTTATTAAAAATATTTTTTCAAATGATAAAGTCAAACATAGGAATAATAATAAAACTCTTAAAAAAAGAATTTTGCTTCTTATACTGAAAAATATGAACCATATAAAAGAGACGGAAATTCCTGCTATTGCGGAAATTCTGAATTGTGATAAAGGTTGGCTCTATGAAACTTTTTCTAAAATCAACAAGAAAATCGAAAACAAAATAAAAAGAAAAAAACTTCTTGAAGAAAGAAGAAATAAGCATTTCTGCAGACTTTATCATTTTCATGAACTTTTATCTGTTTCAGAAATAGCTGAAGAAAAAATTAAATATTCTTTAGTGATTGCCAAAATCAAATTGTACATAACTAATATAACAAAAAAAATCGATATGATTACACCAGAACCAACACATAAAGATATAGCTGAAATAATGAATATTCCAAAAGGATCTGTAGATTCCAGCCTTTTTTATTTTAAGATATATCTTGAACAAATATCTGGAAAATAAGTAATAATTTTCTTATATTATCATTATGGATATATTATTTGCCTCTACAAATTTTAATAAAGCAAAAGAATTAAAAAAGCTTTTACCAAATCATAATATTTTATTGCCAAAAGAAATGGGAATAGAATTTGATCATGAAGAAATAGCTCTTACCTTTTATGAAAATGCTCTTGGCAAAGCAAAAGAGTTGTTTGATATTGTTAAAATACCTGTTTTAGCAGAAGACTCAGGGCTTTGCATTCCTGCGCTTGGAGGAGAACCTGGAATTTATTCTGCCCGCTATGGATCAGATGGAATTAATAAACTTGAAGATAAGGAAAGAAATCTCTATCTTTTGGATAAAATGAAAAATATTTCTGAAAGAAAAGCATTTTTTGTGTGCTCAATGGTATTATTTATTGATCATTACAGATTTTATATTTGCCAGGAGACTCTTGAAGGAGAAATCACTTATGAGCCTAAAGGAGAATCTGGTTTTGGATATGATCCTGTTTTCTTTATTCCAAAACTTGGGAAAACAGCAGCAGAACTTTTACCTGATGAAAAAAATGAAATCTCTCACAGGGGAAAAGCAGGAAGAGCAATCGCAGCTATAATTGAAAAGTATTGGAGTAAATAATGAATAAAATACCTGAAAGAAAAGATATAAAAGAATCAGACAAATGGAAACTTGACTCCATATTTAAATCAGAAGAAGAGTGGGAAAAAAAACTTGTTGAATTTAACAAACTGATTGATGAAGCTGCAAAATATAAGAATACACTTGCATCATCTCCAGATAATCTGGCAGAGTGCCTTGAATATCTTAATAAACTGGACATGACAGAAGAAAGACTTGGAAGTTATGCTCAGCTAAAATATAGCGAAGATAGCAGCGATAACAAGAATCAGGAAAGAATGGCAAGGTACATGACAGCTGCAACAAAAGGTGAGGCAGAAACAAGTTTCATAACTCCGGAAATTACTTCAATACCAGACAAAATAATTACAAAATTCCTTGAACATGAGAGAATAAAACCATTCCAT
>WRCW01000048.1 GCA_009783755.1 Spirochaetaceae bacterium | reverse complement strand
GCCTGCGGCGTATAACCTCTTCTCCTGATGCCGGAAATCGTTGGCATTCTTGGATCATCCCAACCAGAGACATATCCCTCTTTTACAAGTCTTAAAAGCTTTCTCTTGCTCATAACAACATACGAAAGGTTAAGTCTTGCGAATTCGATCTGTTGGGGGTGCGCATCTATCTCTGTCTTCTCCACACACCAATTATAAAGTGGTCTGTGATCCTCAAATTCAAGAGTACAAATCGAATGGGTAATTTTTTCAATTGCATCGGAAAGAGCATGGGCATAATCATACATTGGATAAATACACCACTTATCTCTTGTCCTGTGATGAGAAGCAAATTTGATTCTATAGATAACAGGATCGCGCATATTTATATTTGGAGAAGCCATATCAATTTTTGCGCGGAGAACACACTCCCCTTCTTTAAATTCACCTGCTCTCATTTTTTCAAAAAGTTCAAGGTTCTCTTTTACACTTCTGTTTCTGTAAGGACTCTCTTTTCCAGGCTCTGTAAGAGTTCCCCTGTATTCCCTTATTTTTTCAGAATCAAGAGAATCTACAAAAGCAAGCCCTTTTTCAATCAGGAGAATTGCATACTCATATAATTTTTCAAAATAATCTGAAGCATAAAAAAGTTTGTCACCCCAGTCAAAGCCAAGCCACTTTACATCTGTTTTTATTGATTCTGTATATTCAACATCCTCTTTCTCTGGATTTGTATCATCAAAACGGAGGTGGGTAATTCCATTGTATTGTTTTGCAAGTCCAAAATTAAGACATATTGATTTTGCATGACCAATATGAAGATAGCCATTTGGCTCTGGAGGAAATCTTGTAATGACTTTTCCATTATTTTTGCCTGCAGCAAGATCATCCTCTATTATTTTCTGTATAAAGTTTTTTATTGTTTTTTCTTCTTCCATAAATATTTTTCCAATTATTGCTTGTCCTGTTTAAAGTCAAGAGCTTCCTTTTTGTTTATTTTATCTATTTCGCTATAATATCAAAAATTCTTTCAAGATCATCTTTTGAAAAATAGGATATCTCTATTTTTCCTTTGGCAATAGTTCCATTAAGATTTACTTTTGTTCCAAGAACATCTATAAATTTCTGTTCTATTATTGCAACATCAGGATTTTTTTTCTTTTTTGGATCTTCTTTTTTTCCATCTTTTCCTGTGCCTCTTATCCCTTTATTTAGGTTGGCAGCCTGTTTTTCAGCTTCCCTTACAGAAATAGCTCCTGAAACTATTCTGTTAAAAAGTATCCTCTGATCTGCTGGATTTACAACAGAAAGAATTGCTCTTGCATGACCGCTGCTTATTTCCCCGGAAGAAAGTGAGTCCTGCATATCCTGGGGCATTTTTAAAAGCCTTAAACTGTTGGCAATCGTAGATCTATTTTTTCCTACTCTTTTTGAAAGTTCATCCTGTCCAATGTTGTAATTTTTAATCAATGTTGAAAAAGCTTTTGCTTCTTCAATCGGAGAAATATCTTCTCTTTGAATATTTTCAATAAGAGCTATTTCCAGTTTTTCTCCTTCGCTTAGCTCTTTTTCGATCACAGGAACTTCTTTTAGACCTGCAAGGGTTGCAGCCCTATATCTTCGTTCTCCTGCAACTATCAGATATTTTTCCCCTTTTTTTTCAACCAGAATTGGCTGAAGAACCCCTTTTTCTTTGATGGAAGCTGCAAGGTCTTTTAATGACTCTTCATCAAAACTCTTTCTCGGCTGGACCGGATTTGTAATTAGTTTTCCAATATCTACAAATTGTCCAAACCCTAAAACAGTATTTTTTTTATCCGGGTCTGTATAGACAACCTTATCACCGTTACCCGCTGCTTGAAACAATGCTTCAAGCCCTTTCCCTAATGCTTTTTTAGACACGGTTCATCACCTCTTCTGCAAGATGTTTATATCCTTTTGCGCCTGACGAATCTTCTTTATATTTATTTATGGGAAGTCCATGTGAAGGCGCTTCCGAAAGAGCTACATTGCGAGGAATAACTGTTCGAAAAACTTTTTCTCTATAATATTTTGTTACATTTGTTACAACTTCATTTGCAAGATTTGTTCTTACATCATACATTGTAAAAATAATACCACCGATTGATAAATTCTTATTAAGCCCCTTCTGTATATCTGCTACTGTCTGTGCAAGAAGAGCAAGCCCTTCCAGCGCAAAATATTCGCACTGAAGAGGTATAAAAACATAATCAGCTGCAACAAGCCCATTGATAGTAAGAATTCCAAGTGATGGCGGTCCATCTATAAAAATATAGTCATATTGATTTATGATTTTTTCTACAGCTTTTTTTAAAAAAAACTCTTTGCCTTCCATATCAACAAGTTCAATACTTGCTCCGGTAAGATTTATATTTGCAGATACTGCAAAAAGATTATTTATTGGTGTTTTCTGAACTACATCGGAAATAATGGCTTTGCCGGAGAGAACTTCATATATTCCTGAAGCTTTTTTATCAAGACCAAGGCTCGAAGAGAGATTTCCTTGCGGATCAAAATCTATAAGTAAAATTTTTCTCCCTGCTTCTGCTATATATGCGCCAAGATTAACTGCTGTTGTTGTTTTTCCTACTCCGCCTTTCTGATTGGCGAATACTATAACTTTACCCATTTATACCTAACTATATAACAAAAATGATTCTTTGTCTTTATCAGCCAATGAGAGAGCGTCGTGCGTGAATAAAATTCAATCATGACCGAATGAGGCAGGCTGACAAAAATGCTATGCATTTTTATCGACCAACCAGAGAGCGTTGTGAGTGAATAAAATTCAATCATGACCGAACGAAGCAAGCTGATAAAATTGGGATATCAGACCTTTCAGGCTAATTTTATTAGAAAAAGTACCTTGACTATTATATTTATTATTGTATTCTTTAATCGTATAATAATGGTCAGAGTTTACCCTGTATAAACTTGTCTTAAAATCTAACAGGGTACAGCTTCGCTTATTCCTTTGACAGTTGGGTATGGAACTTTCCATTCTCAGAGGAGCAGCGTGACGGATGGGGAGAAAAATATGCTAAAAGAAGATGTTCAAAAAGCAATAAACGATATAAGACCCAGTCTCCAGGCAGACGGCGGAGATATAGAGCTTATAAGCGTAAGTGATAATGGAAAAGTGCAGGTAAAATTAAAAGGTGCGTGCCACGGCTGCCCAATGGCTCAGGTTACTCTTAAGCAGGGCGTTGAAAAACATATAAAAAATAAAGTTCCTACAGTAGTCTCTGTTGAAGCTGTATAGACTATTGTCTTAGCCTTATTTTAGGTACGCAATAAAAAAGGGTTTTATAAAAAAACCCTTTTTTTGATAAAAAATAGTTTAACTAAATCTTTTTTCGGTTTATGCCGTTAATGTATCAAGGGAATTTTTTTTACCCTTATATCCCATAGCTTTTATAATGGGATTGTTTTTATTCTTTATAAGTTAGAGAGCAAAATGGAAGTAAAAAAGGTTTTAACATCTGAACAAAAGGAGTTTAAAAAACTTCTGCTCAAATTGCCTAAAACAGAAATCCATCTTCATCTTGAAGGGCTTGCTTCTGTCGAGACAATTTGGACATTGATGAAGAAAAACAACCTACAATATAAAAATATAAATAACAAAAATGATCTAAAAAAGAAGTTTCAAATCACTTGTCTGGAAGACTTTTTGGATCTTTTTATAAATATAATCCAAAACAGCTTTATAAAAGAAACTGATATAGAATATCTGTTTGATGATGCTAAAGCTTATTTTATTGAAAATAATATAATATATTCTGAACTATTCTTTGCTCCTACTAAATTCATCCAACTTGGTCTTGATTTTAAAAAAATTGTTAAAATCCTTACTCAGGGAGCAGAAAAAATTAAAAAATATCATAACATAGATATGAAATTTTTAATCGATGTCTCTCGTAGCTTTGGAGTTGATAATGCAATGAAAAACCTTGATTTGGTTCTTGCAAATCCTTCAAGCGCTATAATTGGTATTGGTCTTGGTGGTTCTGAACAAGGCGGTCCTGCAAAAGCTTTTGCAAAAGTGTTTGAAAAAGCTATATTAAAAGGGCTTCGCGTTGTTGCCCATGCAGGCGAAGATGTGGGGCCTCAATCTATATGGGATTCAATAAATTATTTAAAAGCTGAAAGACTTGGGCATGGCATAAGCGCTATTCAGGATGAAAAACTTATGGCTTATCTTACCGAAAAACAGATCCCGCTTGAAGTTTGTCCAACAAGTAATTTGTTTACGCGCAAATATGCAAAAACACTTAAAGAACATCCTATAAAAGTCTTTTTTACCAGAAACATGGATGTTACAGTAAATACCGATGATCCTACTATTTTTTCAGTAAACCTTATCGAAGAATACATGAATCTTTTAACAGAAAATATTTTCACAGAAAAAGATATTATACAGATTATTAAAAATGGAGTTTATGCAACATTTCTTCCTGAATCAAGAAAAAATGAGATCTGGAAAAACATTGAAGCAAAACTTCCCAAATAAACCTTCTATAGTTATTAAAATTTCTGCATAAATGTTTCATGTGAAACAAAAAAGTCCCTTTCCGGCTTACCTCACCTCAATAAAAACTTTTAGCAAATTTTTGTTTTATCTTTTATTTTCACTATATGAGCAAGTTCTCTAAAATGTTTCACGTGAAACATTTTAGAGAACTTCTTTTGATTGGATAGTTAAATGAATCACCCTTTAGCAGAACAAAGAGCTTCTTGTCCTAAATACTGCTCAAGGGTATGTAGCTTTGAGATTATTCTTCCTCTTCTTTGGAAACCTTTGCAATACTTACAAGAAAATCAGGAGGGGTAATATTTACAACCTTTACACCGCTTGCTGCCTTGCCCTGTATTGAGATCTCTTCAACCTTGATTTTTATAGTTGTTCCCTGAGAAGAGCTGCACATAAGCTGGTCTTTTTCCCCTATGGAAATAACCCCTATGATTTCACCTGTTTTTTCTGTGGTTTTATAGGCAATTTGTCCTCTTGTTCTTGTTCCATGGTGCTGGAAAAGATTGTAGTCTATTCTTTTTCCATAACCCTTTTCTGTAATAATAAGAATTTTATCCTCTTTTGTTATTGAAAGAACTCCTGTTACTTCATCCTCTGGTTTCAGTTTCATGCCTGTGACACCCTTGGAAGTTCTGCCTGATGCACGTATGTTTTTCTCATTATATCTAAGAGCATTTCCACGCCTTGTCATAAGCATAATATCGCATTCCCCTGTAGTAAGGATTGCATTAACAAGGCTATCTCCATTATTAAACTCTATTGCCCTGATCCCTCTTGTTTTTGCATTGGAAAATGCTGATGTTGTTACTTTTTTTACAAGACCCCGTTTTGTTCCCATAAAAATAAAACTTTCATCTGAAAATTCTTTTATAGAAACAATTGCATTTATATCTTCATTCGGAGAAATGGCAAAAAGTGTTCTAACCATTGTTCCTCTTGATGTCTTTGAAGATTCGGGAATTTGATGAACTTTAAGCCAGAAAGCTTTTCCTTCGCTTGTTATAAAAAGAAGATAATCATGTGTAGATGCTACAAACAGATGTTCAATAAAATCTTCATTTTTCAATTTTGCAGAGGAAATTCCTTTTCCGCCTCTTGCCTGATTTTTATACGAAGAAACAGGAATTCTTTTTATAAATCCCTTGTTTGAAATAAGAACAACCATGTCCTCTTTCTGGATCATGTCTTCTACATCTATCTCTTCTGCTTCTTCTGCAACAATCTCTGTCTTTCTTTTATCTCCATATTTTTCAGCTATTTCTGCTGTTTCCTTAGAAATTAGCTCTAATATTTTTTCTTCGCTTGCAAGAAGTTCTTTTAAGTATTTAATAAGAGCTTTTACCTCTTCCAATTCTTCAATTATTTTTCTTGTTTCCAGAGATGTAATTTTCTGGAGTCTCATATCAAGAATTGCCTGCGCCTGTATTTCAGAGAGGCCAAAACTTTTCATGAGCCCTTCCCGCGCAGTATCAACATTTTCAGATTCTTTGATTATTCTTATTACTTCATCGATATTATCCAGCGCTATTTTTAAGCCCTCAAGAATATGGGCCCTTTCTTCTGCTTTTCTAAGATCATATTTTGATCTTCGGATTATAACCTCTTTTCTGTGTTCTACAAAAATTTCGATCTGCTCTTTAAGCGGTAAAACTTTCGGCATCCCTTTAACAAGAGCAAGATTGTTTATATTGAAATTCTGCTGCAGGCTTGTGAGAGAAAAAAGCTGATTTAATATTACTTTAGTAATTACCCCTTTTTTTAGTTCAATAACAATTCGCATTCCATCGCGATCAGATTCATCTCTTAAATCAGAAATACCTTCTATTTTTTTCTCTTTTACAAGATCAGCTATTCTGATCAACAGATTAGCTTTATTAACCATATAGGGAATTTCAGAAACAATGATCTTCTCTTTACCAGAATCATTTACTTCAAGTGTAAATCTTGATCTTACAGTAACTTTCCCTTTTCCTGTAACAAAAGCTTCTTTGATCCCTTTTTTTCCAAGGATTATGCCGCCAGTGGGAAAATCAGGACCTGTTATATGCTTCATTAAATCTTTTAATTCAATTTCCGGATTACTTATATAAGCGATAATAGCATTGCATACTTCTGTAAGATTATGGGGAGCCATATTTGTTGCCATTCCTACAGCAATACCGCTTGTTCCATTTACTAAAAGATTGGGCAATGCGGTTGGCAGCACCAGCGGTTCTTTAAGAGAATCATCATAATTTGGACCAAAATCAACAGTTTCTTTTTTAATATCCCTTAATATTTCTTCTGTGATCTTCTCCATCTTTGCTTCGGTATAACGCATTGCTGCAGGAGGATCTCCATCCACAGATCCGAAATTCCCCTGTCCTCTTACAAGCGTATAACGCATAGAAAAAGCCTGGGCAAGCCTTACAAGGGCATCATATATCGACTGGTCGCCATGAGGGTGGTACTTTCCTAAAACATCTCCGACAATTCTGCCGCATTTTTTCAAGTCCCTGTCATAATGCAGGCCCATTTCACTCATTGCATAAAGTATTCTTCTGTGTACTGGTTTTAAACCATCTCTTGCATCCGGCAAAGCGCGGCTGACAATAACACTCATTGCGTATGTTAAATATGAGTCTTTAATTTCATCTTCTAATGCAATGGGAATAATTCGGCCTGATAAATCTGACAATTTTTTCTCCTAGTATAGCGAAAAGCATATATAGCTATATTTCTATGTTAAACATCCAGTTTTGTTACAGCAAGGGCATTTTCTTCAATAAACTTTCTTCTTGGCTCAACCTGCTCGCCCATAAGTGTTGTAAAAATTGTTTCTGCTTCGATAACATCTTCCAGCCGGATCTGCATTATTGATCGTGTTTCCGGATTCATTGTTGTTTCCCAAAGCTGCTCCGGGTTCATTTCTCCAAGACCTTTATATCTTTGTACATTTATTTTTTCTTCAGAAATATTAAGCTGCTGTTTGATCTCGCTTAAATATTTATTTTTATCTTCTTCGTTGTAAGCATATTTTGTCACTTTATTATAGCTGATTTTAAAAAGCGGCGGCATTGCTATAAAAACATGCCCTTTTTCCAGAAGCTCTTTCATATACCTGAAAAAGAATGTAAGCAGAAGTGTTCTTATATGAGAACCATCAACATCAGCATCTGCCATAATTATAACTTTATTATAGCGAAGCTTTGCCAGATCAAAGCCAGTTCCAACCCCTGTTCCAAGAGTATTTATTATGGGCGTAAGCTTCTCATTTGATACAACTTTATCTATTCTTGTTTTTTCAACATTAAGCATTTTTCCCCAAAGAGGAAGAATTGCCTGAAATTGCCTGTCCCTGCCCTGCTTTGCGCTTCCCCCTGCGCTGTCGCCCTCTACTATGTAAACTTCGCATTTTTCCGGATCTTTTTCGCTGCAGTCAGCAAGTTTGCCGGGCATTCCGGTGCTTTCGAGAAAACTCTTTCGTCTGGTAAGCTCTTTTGCTTTTCTTGCAGCAATTCTTGCTTTTGCTGCATTTATTAATTTTTCAAGTATTTTATCCAGAACTCCCGGGTTTTCTTCAAAATAAGCTGTAAGTGTCTCATTTACAAGCGATTCTACAATACCTTTGACATCTGAATTGCCGAGTTTTGCTTTTGTTTGCCCTTCAAATTGAGGCTCCGGGATCTTGATCGAAACTACTGCAGTAAGCCCTTCTCTTACATCTTCTCCGGAAAGAGATTCTTCTACTTTTTTAACCAGTTTGGATTTTTTAACAAATTCATTAAAAACTCTTGTAAGCGCTGATTTAAAACCAACAAGATGGGTTCCCCCTTCCCTGGTATTTATATTATTTACAAATGAAAAAATATTTTCGTTATAACCATCATTATATTCTAGCGCAACTTCTACCTCTGTATTTTCTTTTGTTCCTGAAATATAAATAGGTTCTTTATCAAGGGTACCTTTATTTTTGTTAAGATAGCTAACAAAAGATTTTACTCCTCCCTCAAAACGAAACTCGTGTTCTTTTACTGTTGGTAATCTAAAATCTTTTATGGTTATTGTTATTGATTTATTAAGAAAAGCAAGCTCTCTTAATCTGTTTGAAAGAACTTCAAAGCTAAAAAGATTTGTTTCCATTATCTCCAGATCTGGATAAAATCTTACACAAGTTCCTGTTTTATCTGTTTCTCCGATCTGTTCTACAGACTTATCCGGCACACCCCGTTTATAACTCTGGAAAAATATTTTTCCTTCCATATAGACTTCAACTGACATCCATTCACAAAGAGCATTAACAACTGATGCACCTACACCATGAAGTCCTCCGGAAACTTTATAACTATTTTTTTCGAATTTTCCGCCAGCATGAAGTCGAGTCATTACAAGTTCCAGCGCGCTTATGTTTTCTCCTGCATGGAGATCAACAGGAATTCCCCGACCATTGTCGGTTACTTTGATAGAGTTTCCCTTTTCTATTTCAACATCTACTTTATCGCAATATCCAGCTAAAGCTTCATCTATACTATTATCTACAATTTCATAAACAAGCTGATGCAAACCATCAGGACCTGTAGACCCAATATACATGCCCGGTCTTCTCCGGACTGCTTCCAACCCTTTAAGAACCTGAATATTTTGGGCCGAGTATTTATTATCCATTTTTTCTTTTACCTGATACAATGAGAATTAAAGCAATATTGCAGAAGTATATATTTTAATCCCACAAATAGCAATAAACAACATCCTTTAAACCTCTTTAAAAGATTTAAAAAAGAGCTTTTATTTTTTGCAAAGCTGTAATAAGATATAAAACTGTTATCTCGTATTTACAGGTATATGCGAGATATGTTTTAGTAATAACTTGTGGATAACTTTTATAAAAAAGTAGCTTTTTCTATTGTAATTTAACTTCTATAAAAAAGTATATGCAAATAGCACTTTTAACATAATTATCTTATTACAATATAACGATTTATTATTGAAATAATTATTACTTTCATTTTTACCTGAAATAAAATTTTAATCATTATTATTTATTTTTGTTAACAAGTTGTTGATAAGCTATGGAGTATTTGATGGATTCCTGGAATTATGAAGTCTTTTGGAAAGAAATGTTAAATCAGATAAAAAACTCTATTTCAAAAGAAGAGTTTTCAATGTGGTTTAATAATATCTCATACTGTTCCTCGGAAGAAAATACTTTAGTTCTTTCTGTTCCTTCCAACTTTTTTATGGATCAAATAAAACAGCGATATCTTCCCCTTATAAAAGAGACAATTGGAGAACTCTCTGGAGATAAAATCAATATATCTTTTACTGTAGTAAAAAAAGATATAAAAGAAGAAAGCAGTAAACAAAAAATTAGCCAGACAGAAGAGATAAAAAAACATCCAGATCTTAGAGAAGATTACTCTTTTAAAAATTTTGTTGTTGGAGAAAATAATTCTTTTGCTCTTAATGCAGCTCTTGCAATATCGAATAATCCCGGTAAATCTTATAATCCTTTTTTAATATATGGTGGTGTTGGGCTTGGAAAAACACACCTTCTTCAGGCAATTGGACATGCTGTATATGAAAATTCTGCAAGCAAGAAAAAAATAGTTTTTTTAACAGCTGAAAGTTTTACAAATGAATTTGTTACATCTTTACTTAAAAAAAATCCGCATACATTCAAAAATAAATATAGATCTGTGGATTTGCTTTTAATAGACGATATTCATTTTTTCCAAAACACAGACAGGGTACAGGAAGAGCTTTTTCATACATTCAATGCTCTTTATGGAGCAAAAAAACAAATGGTTTTTACCTGCGACAGACCTGTTTCTGAGCTTAAGAATATTACAGACAGAATGAAAAACAGGTTTGAAATGGGACTTAAGGTAGAGCTTCTTGTCCCTGACTTTGAAACAAGGCTTGCTATATTAAAAAACAAGGTTGCATCTCTTAATATAACAATAGCTGACGATATTTTTGAATTGATAGCAAAAAATATAACTTCTAATGTAAGAGATATGGAGTCTGCTCTTACAAAACTTGTTGCGTATGCAGAGCTTGTCAATAAAAAAATAACAAAAGATATTGCTCAAAAGCAACTTATAGATATTTTTACAACAACAAAACAGGGAAATATTTCTATAGATATTATACAAAAAAAAGTTGCAGAATATTTTAACCTTTCTCATATTGACCTTCGTGGAAAAAAAAGGACAAAAGCAATAGTTTTTCCGAGGCAAATAGGAATGTATATAGCAAGAGAGCTTACAGAATATTCAACTACAGAAATTGGATCTGATTTTGGCGGCAAAGATCATGCAACAGTAATATATGCAATACAAAAAATAGAAGGAAGCCTTAAATCCGATCCTTCCATGGAAGCAGTAATCAATAATATAATAAGAACAATTAAAGAACATAGTTCTAAATAATAAGTTGTTTATAAAATATATAAAATTATGATATTATATTAATGTTTGTTGATAATTGTTAATAAATGTTAATAAGTATTAAAAGTTATCCACAAAACTATTTCTTACAAGTAAAAGAATTATTGGACTTTTACACATATTCTATGTACTTATTATTATTATTATTAAAATTTATTAATATAATATTATAATAAGATAAATAAATTGGAGAATAAAATGAAATTTAAATGCAATAAAAATTCTATTCTTACTGAGATTTCAATTACACAGGAAATTATCTCTTCAAGAAATGCATTATCTATTCTTTCAAATGTCCTTCTGGAAGCAGATAATAATCTTCTTACAATAAAAGCTACTGATCTTAAAATTGGTTTTGAAACACAAATTCCGGTATCTGTAGAAGAATCAGGAATAATAACTGTTTTTTGTAATACATTACTTGCTACATTAAGAACAATGCCGGAAGGGGATATAAGTTTTTCTGTAGAAAAACAAAAACTCATTATAACTTCTGAAAAAAATAATATTGTTTCACAACTTAAAACAATTGATGCTGAAAAATTTCCTTCTCTAAAAAATGTTTCTGACAACAACTATTTTGCAGTTCCACAGAAAGATTTTATTGAGATGATAACTCAAACAAGTTTTGCTGTATCAGATGATGAAACAAGATATTTTATGAATGGAGTCTTTTTTGAAAAGAAGGAAAATAATTTCATAATGGTTGCAACTGACGGAAGAAGACTCTCTCTTATAAAAAAGGAATTGGATACTATTCCGGAAAATATGGAAGGTAGCATAATTCCTGTAAAAATTCTTGGTCTCATAAAAAAACTTTCATCAGGAGAGGGGGAATTTCTTATTGCAATTTCAGAGAAGACCTTTTTTATAAAATTCGATAATAATAAAATATATTCAAACCTTATTGAAGGACAATTTCCAAGCTATCAAAAAGTTATTCCGGAAAAACAGGAACAAGTTGCAATTATTTCCAAAGAAGAATTTCTTTCTGCATTAAAAAGTGTTTCTGTTTTTGTAGAAGAAAAATCAAAAAGGGTTTTAATGAAATTTTACGAAGGAAGCGTTGATATATATACAGAAGAAACAGAAAAAGGGGATTCAAAAGCAACTCTTTCCTGTGAATATTCAGGACCAGAGTTTAAGATCGTAATAAATTGTGATTATCTGCAGGAACCAATAAAAGTTATGCAGGAAGAAGATGTTTCTTTTAAATTTACAGATCCCACAAAAGCATTGACAATAGCTTCTGTTCCAGAGCATGACTATTTTCATATTGTAATGCCAATGCAGATGTAAGATAATTTTAAAGCAGGATATTTTTGAGCTTTTTTTCTGTAAGTACTTATAATTTTCGAAATTTAAAGAACACTCAGATAAATACTAATGCAAAAAATATATTTCTCATTGGAGAAAATGGACACGGGAAAACAAATTTTCTCGAGGCAGTATATGTTTTATGCTTTGGCAACTCTTTTAGGACAAAAATAGATTCTCTTTTTGTAAAAGAGGATGAAAAGGAGATGTCTGTAAAAGGTATTTATGATGATGAAAAAAAAGAGAGCGACACAGCTGTTGCACTTAGTACTAAACAAAATCCTCCGCAAATAGATGGTGATGGATGGCGGCCTGAACAGTGCGGAGTTAAAAATAGCATCCTGCTATCTATAGTTAGGGGAAAAAAAACAAT
>WRCW01000047.1 GCA_009783755.1 Spirochaetaceae bacterium | reverse complement strand
TCTTTCTGCTGTAGCTGTAAAAGCTCCTGGTTTTGGCGACAGAAGAAAAGCAATGCTTGAAGATATTGCTATTCTTACAGGCGGACAGGTAATTTCCGAAGATCTTGGACTTAAGCTTGAAAATGCAGAACTTGATATGCTTGGAAAAGCAAAAACAATAAAAATTGAAAAAGAAAATACCACAATAATCAATGGAGAAGGAAAAGTTTCTGATCTTAAAGACAGAATTGCACAGATAAAGGCTCAGATCGAAGATACGACTTCTGAATATGACAGGGAAAAACTGCAGGAAAGGCTTGCAAAACTTGCAGGCGGAGTTGCTGTAATAAATGTAGGAGCTGCTACAGAAGTTGAACTTAAGGAAAAGAAACATAGAGTAGAAGATGCTCTTTCTGCTACAAGAGCTGCTATTGAAGAGGGTGTTATCCCAGGTGGCGGAGTAACACTAATACAGGCTGTCCATGCTCTTGTAAAAACAGATATGACAGCTATCCCTGAAGATGAAAAAGTAGGTTTTAATATAGTAAAAAGAGCTCTTGAGGAACCAATCAGACAGATTGCTGAAAATGCAGGTCTTGATGGAGCTGTTATTGCAGAAAAAGCAAAAAATGAGAAAAAAGGAATTGGTTTTGATGCTGCTAAAATGGAATGGGTAGATATGATAAAAGCAGGTATTACAGACCCTGCAAAAGTTACAAGATCTGCTCTTCAGAATGCTGCTTCAATTGCAAGCCTTCTTCTTACAACAGAATGTGTTGTTACAGATCTTCCTGAAAAAGACGCACCTGCTGTTCCAGGTCCTGGTGGAATGGGTGGTATGGGCGGCGGAATGGGCGGAATGATGTAAAAACATCTTTTTACATACAGAGGGGTTTATCCCGTTAAGAGGTGGGGGTTTTAGAACTTTATGGATAAGATTTTCTTAGAAATATATAACCCCTGCTTTAAATAAATAAGGGGAATGTCCCAAAGGGGATATTCCCTTTTTTTAACTTTAAAGGTTTGTAATATGACAAGAGAAGATTTTATATTTACTGTAGGGTATGATGGAGATACTGCAATAGTAGATAAAAAAGCAAAAAAAAAGTATTCTAAAATGACAACAATGGAGTTGCTGGAAGCTGGTTTTTTCAAGCCAGCATTATGTTCTGCGATATATTCAGAGAATCAGGATGAATTAAAGGCTGTTTTTGAAAAATATAATTCATTTACAGAGAAGAAAATTGACAACATAGAGCAGTTAAAGCTTGTAATTGGGATACAAAAAATACCCAAAGAGATAAAAGAAATTGTCCAAATATAATCTATTATTGACTACTATTGCGATAGATGATAACTTTTTCTATAAAATATTTTAAAATAAGGAAATTCTATGATTAACTTGATAGGAAACCTCCCTCTGATGCAGTCATCAGGCGGAGCAACATTTACAACAATTCTTACCTTTGGTGGAGTAATTGCAATATTCTACTTTTTCATTATAAAACCACAGAATAAAAAGCAAAAAGAAACTCAGAGAATGATCAGTGAACTTAAAAAATTTGACAAAGTTGTTACAATTGGCGGAATAAGAGGTGTTGTCCAGTTAGTAAAGGATACCACTGTTATTGTTAAAGTTGATGACAATACAAAGATTGAATTTTCTAAAAGTGCTGTTGCTTCTGTTCTTGAAAAGCATGAAACAAAGAGTGAAAAAGTCGATACTTCATCAAGCGAGGAAAAAGACAAATAAATTTCAAAACCGGAGTAAATTAAATGAGCAAACGTTTTAGATTTTTCGTTATACTTCTGGTATTGGTCATTGCTGGATTTTTTTTGTATCCTACCTGGAACTGGTACTTCATGGTACCTCAAGATAAAAAAGAAATTGCATTAGGATCAAAAGAGCAGATACGAAATTATGCGATGAGTAAAGCTTTAAAAGAGCTTGAAAAACTCAACGAAATGGCCAGAGCGGATAAAAGTAGCGAAGTTCCAAAAGAATACGAATTTCTTGTAAAAAAAGCCAAAGCTAATTATAAAAATTACAAAAAAGCACTTCCTGCAAAATGGACATTGGCAGAAGTTCTTTTAAGTTTTGGATCTGAAGATAAAGTTTATAATGAACTTGAAACCCATTATAGAACAGAAATTTTTAACCTTAAAGAAAAGGGAAAAGGAATTCTTCAGTTGGGACTTGATCTTTCAGGCGGCATGAGTGTTCTTCTAAAGGCAGATATGGATAACTTTAGAGAGCGGCTTGGCCATGTTCCTTCAGCAGAAGAGAGAAAAATTGCTATTGATCAGGCTATAGAAATACTTAATAACAGAATAGATAAATTTGGAGTTACTGAACCTGTGCTACGCAAACAGGGAGATACTTATATCGCTGTTGAAATTCCAGGCGCTGCGGATCCTGAGCGTGTAAATTCTTTTCTTATGGGAAAAGGGCGTCTTAATTTTCACATTGTTGATGATGAAGCTACTTCAAAAGCTATGCAATATATAAGCGAAAATAGAAATGCACTGCGTTCCGATAATGGTCAGCCAATTGATTCAACAATTCTCCCTTTTGGTATTGTTTTAAGAGAATTTGTTCAGAAAGATGAATATGGAATCGATAGAGTTATAAGATATGTGGCAATAAGAGAAGAACCAGGTCTTGATGGAAATCATATTGTGAATGCCCAGGTTGGAATGGATAATCTTACAGGAAGACCAATTATCAATTTTACTCTTGATAAAGAAGGGTCTGAGATATTTTTTAAACTGACTGCGGCCAATACAGAAAGGACAATGGCAATAGTTCTTGATGATAGAGTAAAAGCAGGAGCTGTTATCCAGGAAGCAATTCCAAATGGCCAGGTCAGAATGACAGGTTTTGAGAGAACCGAAGCTACTGATCTTGCTCTTGTTTTAAGAACAGCAGCGCTTCCTGTTGAACTTATAATAGATAACCAGCAGGCTGTAGGAGCTTCACTTGGAGAAGATTCAATTAAAATCGGTCTTAAAGCAATTATACTTGGATTTTTTCTTGTAGTGTTTTTTATGATCATCTACTACAAAGGTGCAGGATTTATTGCTGATATTGCGCTTGTTATGAATTTATTTCTCATGGTGGCAATATTATCAGCTTTCAATATGACATTGACCATGACAAGTATAGCAGGTCTGATCCTTTCTGTAGGTATGGCTGTTGATGCAAACGTAATTATCTATGAAAGAATCAAAGAAGAGTTAAGGCTTGGTAAAACAGTAGATGCTTCTGTTAATGCAGGATACAAAAAAGCATTCTGGACAATCATGGACTCAAATATAACAACACTTATTGCAGCTGTTTTCCTTTCACAGCTGGGAACAGGCCCGGTACAGGGATTTGCATACATTCTGGCAGTAGGTATTGTTTCCTCAATGTTTACAGCTCTTTTTGTATCAAGATTGATTTTTGATTTTAAACTTACTTACTTTGGTAAAAAACATTTAAGCATTAGTTGGAGGATAAAATGAGCGAAAAAATAATCTATTTCTCCAAACTAAGAATACCTTCAATTGTTTTATCTTTCCTTATGATATTTGCCGGTATAGGCGGAATAATCTATCATGGCGGCTTTAATCTTGGAATTGATTTTAGTTCAGGTTTATCCATGAGAGCTCAGATTGCTGAAAGTGTTTTGAAAATCTCTTATAAAGGAGATGATAGAGTTATTCTAAATGTAAAAGAAAATCTTCTTCAGTTAACTATTTTAGGAAATGGTGGTTTAAACAGAGAGGAAAAAACATTTATTCTTTCAGATTATAACACAATTTCTGACTTGGTTTCTGAACTATCAGCTATTGATGGAATAGTTGTGGAAGAAACAGGAAATAACCAACTTGCTGCGTCATTGCTTATAGGTCTTAACTATGCAACTGATTTAAAAGATAATGATGTTATCCTAAACTGTGTAAATATAAATCAGGATAAATATGTTGATATAGCTGATGTAAGAAGTACTCTTTCTGAACTTGGTTCTGTAAAAATTCAAACAGTAGGAAAAGCGATAAACCAGGAATTTATTATAGGAATGCAAAACAGCGATAACAGTGATGATTTTAGTGCAAAAGCATCATCTGAAATCATGAAAGTTCTTGGAAAAAAATATGGTACAGCTAATATAGTTATAAAACAGACAGATTATGTAGGCCCTCAGTTTTCTCAATCTTTGGGCGGTCATGCTTTAATGCTTGTATCTCTTACTCTTATTTTTATTCTTATTTATATATGGTTCCGTTTTAAACTTCCTTATGCTATTTCATCTGTTGCGTCTCTCGTATATGTTGCCATATTTATGGTAGGGTTTGTAGGTGTTTTCCAGCTTGAAGTAAACACAGCAACTATTGCTGCAATTCTTACAGTAGTTGGTTATGCCCTCAATGATTCAATAGTAATTTTTGACAGAATAAGAGAAAATCAGGGACTTCTAAGAGAGAAAAATTTTTCCAGAATTGTTGATATAAGTGTTACAAAATCATTGGGAAGAACAATTATAACCTCTTTTTCAACGATTATTGCTGTAGCTGCAATTTATATTTTTGCCTCAGGCATGATAAAAATATTTGCTTTTAACATAATAATAGGTATTATTGTTGGTACTTTTTCATCAATTTTTGTAGGATCAGGTGTGCTTATCTGGTTGATGAATATTATAAATAAAAGAGGAAAATTTTATGACCTTGAAAAAAAATCTGATGATAAACCCAGGATTCCATCTGGATCGGACGCCAAGCAACTTCCTGCAGAGTCAGAAGTAGACGAGGATAAAGATAAGCCGCAGGCTACGCAGACAGCGCAGGCTACGCAATCAAATGTAAGGTGGCAACCAAAGAGAAAAAGAAAAAAATAAACTTTTTAACTAAATAAATTTGGTTTTAATACGCAAAAAGCTTTCTGCAAACGCAGAAAGCTTTTTTTATGAAGATAACCCATGTTTACTTGAAAATAGGCTATCTTTCCTGTAATATTTTTATATTCTTGTGAATCTCACGCGTGTGAGTTTGATTATGGGATTTGCGTTAACAATATCACAAGCAATACCAATTTTAATATAAATAATTGTATATGCGGGGGGAGAACCTATGGAATTTTTTGAAAGAAAACTTAAAGATAGCGATTCTGAAATATGGGCTGCAATAGAGAAAGAAAAAGAGAGACAGAATAAAAATCTTGAATTGATTGCTTCTGAAAATAATGTCTCAATGGCTGTTTTGGAAGCAGATGGATCGGTTTTGACAAATAAATACGCTGAAGGATATTCCGGCAAGAGGTATTACGGAGGCTGCGAATATGTTGATGTAGCGGAAACTCTTGCAATAGAAAGGATAAAAAAGCTTTTTAATGCAAAGTTTGCAAATGTTCAGGCTCATTCGGGATCTCAGGCTAACATGGCTGCGTTTATGACTCTTGTTAATGTTGGCGACAAAGTTATGGGAATGGATTTAAGCCACGGAGGCCATCTTACTCATGGACACCCGCTTAATTTTTCAGGCTCACTTTATAATATTGTCTCTTATCAGGTTTCTCCAAAAACTTATCAAATTGATTACGATGAGTTAAGAGAAATTGCTGTTAGGGAAAAACCCAGGATGATTATTGCCGGCGCCAGCGCTTACCCAAGATTTATAGATTTTGCAAAATTCAGGCAAATATGCGATGAGATAGGGGCTTCCCTTATGGTCGATATAGCGCATATCGGCGGACAGGTCGCGACAGGGCTTCATCCTTCGCCGCTTCCGTTTGCGGATATTGTAACAGGAACAACGCATAAAACACTGCGCGGCCCCAGAGGCGGGTATCTTCTTACGAATAACGAAGAAATTGCAAAAAAAATTAATAAAGATATTTTCCCCGGCATTCAGGGAGGCCCGCTAATGCATATTATTGCAGCAAAAGCAGTTGCATTCGGAGAATGTCTTAAAAGCGAATATAAAACTTATATGCAAAATGTTAATGAAAACGCAAAAGCGCTTGCAGAGGAACTTGTTAAAAAGGGAGTTTGTATTGTATCCGGAGGAACAGATAACCATTTGATGCTCCTTGATGTATCTAAAAATAATCTTACCGGAAAAGCTGTTGAAGTGGCGCTGGATAAAGCAGGTATAAGCGCAAATAAAAATACAATACCTTTTGATACGCAAAAACCAATGGTTGCAAGCGGAATAAGAATAGGAACGCCTTCTGTTACGACCAGAGGAATGGGTAAGGGCGAAATGAAAATGATAGCTGATTTCATTAAAAGAGTTATTGATAATGTAGATAACGAAAGCGCGCTGGTTTCAATAAGGGATGAAGTTTACAGTTTAACTGCAAAATTTCCAATGTATAAGTAATATTATGATATAATAATTATTTTAATAAAGGAGAAGGGATGTGAAAAAATTTATTTGTTCTATTTGTGGTTATGTACACGAAGGAAATGAGGCGCCTGAGAAATGTTCGCAATGCAATGCGCCAAAATCAAAGTTTACCGAGCAGTCCGGCAAAGGTTTGGCTTTTGCAGACGAGCACAGAATCGGCGTTGCCAAAGGCGTTGATGCGGAAATTATAGAAGGGCTGCGCCAAAACTTTATGGGCGAATGCACCGAAGTGGGAATGTATCTTGCAATGAGCCGCCAGGCAGACAGAGAGGGTTTCCCGGAAATAGCTGAAGCTTACAAGAGAATCGCTTTTGAGGAAGCTGAACATGCTTCTAAATTTGCCGAATTGCTGGGCGAGGTTGTCGATGTATCAACCAAGAAAAATCTTGAAATGCGCGTTATGGCAGAGCATGGCGCAACACAGGGCAAGAAAGACCTTGCGACAAAAGCAAAGCAGCTTAATCTTGATGCAATACATGATACTGTTCATGAAATGTGCAAAGATGAGGCAAGGCATGGTATGGCATTCCAGGGATTACTTAAAAGATATTTTTAAGTTTATATTTTAGGTGCGATAAGATGCTGTCCGGGAAGTAGGATTTTTCAATATAAATATCTTTTAACCGGACAACCTCTTATCAATCCTTTTTATGGCTTGCAAGTTTTATCTAAAGAAAATTTTAAAAAACCGTTCTTCTTTTATTCTGCTTGTAAAAAAGAATATGATCATACACATTATGTATACAAATATGAATCTTCCCAGATAGATTGGTATGGCAGCGCCGCCTATTGAGATCATAAGCATATTATCTTCAATAATAGCATGGCATGTTGAAACAAAATTTAGTGAATAGAAAAATTCTATTTTCTCGATTTTTCCTGTTTTTGCTTCTTTTATAAAAAATCCTGTTGCATACGAATATCCAAGAATAACTCCGATTATTGTTATTGGTATTGCATCTTTTCCTATTCCAATAAGTTTTAGGAATGGGCCTAAAATTTTAATTATAATAAGTAAGACACCTGATTTTTCAAGAATTGTTATTATTAAGTTAAGAATAAAAACAATTGCTACTATGGTTAAATAAATTTTAATTTCACCAAGAGCCCAACCCCATAAAGTTTTTTTTACATTATTTACATTAGCCAAAAGAATCTGAGGAGCTGTATTGTAAAGATTAAAAAAAGAAAAAAGAAAATTAAATACTATGCCCGAAGCTATCCCCATAAAAAATCTGTAAATAAGAGATATGCTTAGTTTAATTCCCACTTTTGTCGCAATGCCGCACTCTATTGGCAAAGAATGGGATGATAAAATAATTATTGCAAGCACAGTTATTTGGGCTTTGGTTATAGGTTCATCGGGAAATATGGAGAAAAAAGCAATTGCTGCCGCATATCCGTTAGTGCATATTGCTGCTGCCCATGCAATGCCGTAACTGCCTGGAATACCTGCCAGAGACATTACAGGAGAAAGAAATTTTCCTATATATGCTATTAGCCCTAATTCAGCAAGAATTTTCATTATAATGCTTATTGGTATCATTACTTTAAAAAGAGTTTTGCATATATATAGAGTGGTTATTGCTGTTTCTTTTAGTATTAAAAAAGGTTTGTCCATAATTGCTGTGCTGTCAACTTTGTTTTTCTACTTCGTTTTCCAGAAGTTTATATAAATCCGGCAACCGCTTTTTTAAATTAATTATTTTAAGATTTTCATCTGTCCACGCATGCAGGGTTTCCCCTTCTGCGAGAAGCGCTCCATCGCTTTTTCTGTAAGCTTTATATTTTAATTCGATCCTTACAGGAGAAAATTTTTTTATTGATGTTTTTATCAGAACAATATCGCCATACTTTGCCCCTTCCCTGAAATCACATTCAAGGCGGGAAAGGGGAAGCATTACCCCTTCTTTTTCTATGCGTGAATACGGATACCCTGCTTTTTCCATATAATCGGTTCTTGCAGCTTCGAACCAAATAGGGTACACAGAGTGGTGGACTACTTTCATTTGATCAGTTTCTGCATATCTTACAATAATTTCTGTATCTGATTTCATTTTTACCGTCCCTTTTGTATTTTTACTATAACTGTTATAATATAATTATTTAAGATAATATACATAAAAAGGGTATATAAGTGCATATTATTAAGTTGTTGAGATTAATATATAAATTAACAATTGGAATTATTATTGTTTTAACTTCTTTTTTGGCTGCATCTCTTATATTTATTTTCCCTATTAATAAATATAAAAGAAAAAGAGTTCTTGGCGGACTATATGGTTTTATGTGTTTTCTTTTCATAAAAGTTTTAAACATAAAAACCAATCTTATAAATAATAGCAATTACTCCAAAAAGAAAACATATTATATTATGAGTAATCATGTTTCGTTCATAGATATTCTTATAATGCTTGCAAAATTTAAAACAGTTTTTATTACTTCGATGGAAATGAAAAAACGGTTTCTTTTGGGGCAGATTTGTGTAATGTCCGGCTCTGTTTTTGTTGACAGAAGAAAAATAACAACACTAAAGGATGAGATACCGGAGATAACAGGGGCTTTAAAAAACAATGTAAATGTATATCTTTTTCCGGAATCCACATGTGCGAATGGCGTGGAGCTTCTCCCTTTTAAAGCAGCTCTTATGAGCGCAATCTCCGGCACCCCTGCGGAAATCCTTCCGGTAAGTATAATGTACAGAAGAATAAACAACAGGCCATTTACTCCTGCTGATTTTTCGGAAATTGGTTATTTTGGAGGGATGAGATTTGTTCCACAGTTTATAAAGTTGTTAACGCTTAAATCCCTTGAAGTTGATATAGAAATACTTGATTCTTTTGCTCCTGAAAATCTCGACCGCAAAGAGATGCGCGATAAAGTTTTTGACAGAATAAGCGCAAGATATTACCGCTATATAGCTGATATTAAAAAGTTATGAAAATGTTACTTTGTTGGATGTTGCATTTTTTATTTTATCTATAATCATTTCCATTTTTGTATCCGGAACAGAAACTTTTATTTTTACATTATTCAAAAACTCTTCTGAAATAATCTTTGTCTGTTGTTCGGATGTAATAATTTTTCTTACACTATCAAAGTTATCATAGCTTACGGTTATTGTTATTTCAGATTCATCTATAAGTTGTTTTGTTTTAAGTTTTTCCAGAGCGCTTTTGGCTGTTTCTGTATATGCTTTTACAAGCCCGCCTGTTCCGAGTTTTATCCCTCCAAAATAGCGGATAACAGCGCATACTATATTTGTTAATTTGCTCCCTTTTAAAACCTGAAGGATTGGTTTAGCTGCTGTGCCTTTGGGTTCTCCGTCATCGCTCATTCCCATTGTCTGGCTGTTTGGTTTGCCGCATATAAATGCATATACAACATGGGTCGCTGTTTTGTATTTGCTTTTTAAAGATAAAATTATCTCTTTTGCTTCTTTTTCTGTTCCTGCGTAATAACAGTATCCTATAAATTTTGATTTTTTGATTTCAAGTTCTGAGTAAGATGTTTCTGCCGGTACTGTTATTACTTCATCCATAAAAAAGGACAAGCTCGCTGGCTTGCTAACTATTTTCTTCAAACATCCTTGTTACAATTTCAAATACTTTATCTTTACTTTTGCCAAAAACTATTTGTGAAAAATATTTTTCAATACATTCTTCGCAAACAAAATATTTGCCTGTTGGCGATGAGTTTTTAATTTGTTCCATTATGGTTTTTTTGATTTCATCTGTGCTTTTATTTTCAAGTAAAAGAGGGTGGCTTTTTTTTACCTGTTCAATAATTTTTTTACTGTAGTTGTTTTCCGGTGTAAATACTTCATCAATATTAAGCATTGTACTATCTTCTTCTGTTATACGCGCAATACATACATCGCAATATGCTTCTTTTATTTTGTGTTTTTTCCATATATTGCTTGCTTCATACAAGCGGTCAAGATAATCCCATGCGATCAGGAAAAATGCCGCATTGTTATTATCCTGCTCTTTTGCCCATTCAAGCGCTGGTTGCCCGTTTTTCATACACGATTTTTTGTCTGCATATTTGCTTAATAGATATTCTGTCTCATTGATCCTGTCGTTTATAAGAGCACTTGTAAGAGGGGTTAATCCATTGTTATTGGTTTTATTAATCATTTCAGGGTATTTTTCTGTTAGCTCTTTTAGTTTTTCAAATTCTCCGGAAGAAGCTGTTGTTATTATATCATCCAAAATATCCATAAAAACTCCATGTATTATTTATAGCTTATAGAAATATTAAAATAGAGTTTAAATTCCTATCAATACGCTATAGAAGAATATAACTATAATTTAAAGTTTTTATAATATAATTCTGCAATTTTATTAAAAATTTTTTATAGCCTTTCTGTAAATTTTCTGTGGGTAGGATTTAATCCGCGGTTTGAAAAAAAGAGATTTGCTTTATCTCTTACAATATTACAGGAAATCTCAAGGTGTTTGCAATTTTCACTTCCCGCAATATCCCTAAGATGCCATAAGAGCTCTTCTCCAAACCCCCGGTTTCTATGTGAAGGATCAATAAAAAGTTCCTGTATTTCAGCTATTTTTCCTGTATGATGAAGAAGATTTTGTATGTGCATACTTGCAAAGCCAATAATTTGGGAATTAAATTCCGCAATAATATAATGGACTTCGGGGTTTTCAAGATTAGTCAGAAAAACTCTGTTAAAATCACCAACATCAGGATTTTCTCCTTCCAACTGACATATTATTTCAAATACCGAATCAGCATCGTCTTTTTTGCATTTTCTGATGTTAATAAGTTTTTCCATAGAATATCCTATTTATGTCATTATTTTATAATATTTATAAGTTTTCGTAAATAATATAAAAAAAATCTATAAAGAAGCTATGCCAAAATTATTATAACTGCATTTTTCCCATGTAAGAGATTTATTATTACTTTTGCTGTTTTCTTTTGGATATCCTATTCCAATAAGAGATTCTACCCCATATTGTTGCGGTATTTTTAAGAGCTTTTTTACAAAATCCTCAGACTTTTCTTTCTCTTTTGTTTCTCTGCATCTTATTTGCACCCAACACGAACCAAGCCCCAATGACTCTGCTTCTAATTGAATAATAATCGATGCAATCGAACAATCTTCTACCCATACATCGCTTGCTGTTTTATCTGCAATTACTGCAATAATAAGAGGGGCCTCTTTTAAAAATTCCGATCCATGTTCTTTTGACAGAGCAAGCTGCTCAATTATTTTCTTATCATCTATGATTACAAATTCCCATGGTTTTATATTTCTTGATGATGGCGAAAGCAGCGCTGCCTCAAGAAGCATATTTACAATATTTTTTTCTATTTCTTTCTTAAGATAAGATCTTGTGGATTTTCTTTTTCTTAAAAGGTCGAGCATCTAAACCTCCTTTACTCATTCATGAATTCTAATTGAGCAATTGAAAGATTTTTCTTTTTAGCAAAATCTTCGCAAAGATCCATTGATGTTATTATATCATTGGGAGAGTGAGCATCTGAACTGCAAATGGCTTCAATTCCATAATCAGATGCTATTTCCCAAAATATATCAACAGGGTAGGGGTATCTTATTCCTATGTTGGTTTCCATTAACGGTCGCCGGAAACCCCCTCCATTTATTTCAAGAGGTATTTTAAATTCTTTTGCAGCTTCGCATATTTCCCTGCTTGCCTTAACAGCTTCTGTATCCCATTTTACTGTAAAAAGGCCAAATAGATCAGGATGGGCAATAAAATCAAAAATTTTTGACTCTATCATTTTTATTACAGCATCTGTATATTCCCTAATTTTTCCGTAAGCATCTTGGGAAAAAGCAAAAATCCATTCCCCTTTATAACGAAAATAATGCAGGCCGCCCATAAGGTAGTCATAATTTCTTTTATCTTTGAACTCATCGATATAAAAATTTTTGTGGTCAGGTGCCCAGTCGCACTCCATCCCTTTTAATATTTTAAGATTTGGATAAGCTTTTCTTGCTGTTATAATCGCCTGATCATAACTATCGAGCTCATCTATGTCCATTCTTGTATCACTCCATCTTCTGTCCGGAAATGGAGAATGGTCTGCCATTCCCAATATTTTAAGATTTTTTTCACAAGCTTTTGCAGCATAATCTATTACATCGCCTGTTGCGTGTTTACATCGATATGTATGAGTGTGATAGTTTGCGGTTATTTTTTTAGTATTTATGGCCATGCACTTTAAGCAGATTGAATTTCCCTATATTGCTTATAAGCATTACAGCCATTACGCCTGCTTCAACAGGATCGCTAATTATAAGGTCGCATACTTTTGTAACACTGCCTGCCATGCTAAGCCCTATTACCGGTATCCCATATTCTGCCCTTAATTTTTTTACTGCTGTAGTTATCTTTCCTCCCATAAGAGAGCCTGCAAGGACAAGAATTCCTACTCTGTGCAACTTGCTGACAGCATCTATTGAACTTGCAATTTCATTTT
>WRCW01000046.1 GCA_009783755.1 Spirochaetaceae bacterium | reverse complement strand
CGAGGCCGCGGGTTCAATTCCCACCACCTCCACAATGAGCAAAAAATGAGTGATTCTAAAAATAATTCACATGAAATTGACCCAGAAATTGCAAATCTCATTGGACTTGATGACAAAAATGCTTCAGATAATCCTGACTTTTTTGACCTTTTTACAGAAGAAGCTCAGGAAACAGAGGAAGATGGCCAGACCGATGGTATTGAGATTAAAGCAAAATTTACAGAAATTACCAAATTTGAAGAAAATCCAAAACCTTATTTTAATGATAAAGATTATTATCAAACAGTGCTTTCAGGAGAAGGCGAAATATCCAAGAAAGTACATGCTCTTCTTTCAAGTTTTTTAAAAGCAGAAGATCCAAAGGATAAATTGACATTCAGGGAAAGGCTTACAGTAGCATACTGGGAGCTTGGGGCATCAATTGCAGGAAAAATAAGCAGAACACTCCCTATACCAAAAAAAATGCTTTTAAGATTTGGGGTGCTGTTGCAAACACTTATAAGTAAAGAGCAACGTCTTTTGCTTTCAAAAGTAATAGAAAATAATGAAACAGGCGAGCCTATATTCTATGTAGATGAATGGCTTTCTAAAATATCTACAGGAGAGATAAATCCTTCGGTTGTTGATGAAACAAAAAAAGGCAAAGGAAAGCAAGCGAGAAAAGTAAACACTGCTCTTGAGAGGGAACGTGGTCATAAAGATTCAATTTTAGCTCTTATAAAAAATAAGGCATCTTTAATTTCAGAGGCCGAAACGTTAATTTTAGATAAAGCAACTGCTTTAAAAAAACATGAACTAATTGCAAAATTTGGAAATATAATAGCCCCATATTCGAATGACCAGAGAAATTTTTTAAACGAAATACAGGATTTTTCCAAAAAACTAATGCAATATGATAAAGATCTCTCTTTTGCAATTGAAAATATTGAAAATTCCTTAACAAAAATAAAAGAACTTGAAAGTAAATCAAAAGAGGAAGGCGACGAAGAAGCCAGTGTTGACTCCAAGGTATTAGTTGAAGAATTTATGTCCCTCAAACAGATGGCAAAAATGAGTGTTGGAAGAAAAGGAAACCATTTTCCTGTTCTGTTGCAACAGTATATGAGGGCAAACATGAATGATATCGCAACACGCGAAAATGTAATAAAAATATTATCGGAAATCGAGAGAATCGATCCCGGCCTTTTTCAAAGAACATTCAAGCGCCAGACAAACAGGATCGTTCCATATACCATATTGTTGCCCTGTTATGGCGAGTTTGGGGTTTGCTGGGAACCTTATGAAAAATTCAACAGAGCAACAGGAAGAGGAAGAATAGGAATTCCAATTTTCCCAAAAGATCTTAAGATAGCGATAATTTATGCCATGGGAGACCTCAGGTGGCAGGTTGCCAAAGAAACAGCTTCATATTACTGGATGGAAGAAGGGCTTACAGGACGTTATTACCAATGGTTCACAGAACAAAAAATGCGCGGAGATGTCAAAGAGTCTTTTATAAATAACTATTTTCTTTGGATAACAAAAGAGGCTGATGGAATGCAAAAGCTTGAGAAAGATGTTAGAGGTATTTTCTGGCGGAATATCCCCTTTCCGCAAGACATCAAAGAAAGGCTTAGAAACAGAGGCTTTGTTTATAATGAACTCTATAAAAAAGATACGAACATTGCCATGTCTGATGGTTATTGAAAGCAATCTTCTTAATTTTCTTTTTTACTTCTCCAAAAAAGAGAAATAAAAAGCAATATACCGCAAATAACGATAGATGAATCAGCAATATTAAAAGTAGGCCATCTCTCCAGACCAAAAATTCCAAAAAATTTAACATCAATAAAATCAATAACACCTGCAGACCGGAAAAATCTATCCATGAGGTTCCCAAGTCCTCCACCAATTATACCTGCAAGAAACCATCGTTGGGATATAGAAACCTCATCTGTTCTTAAAATATAAATAAGAAGCAGTATAAGTACTATAAATGGCAAAATAGAAAAAATTACAGCTCTGATCTCTTCGGGAATAGTATTACCAATACTAAAAGCTATGGCCTTATTTCTTACATGTACAATCCTCAGAAGATCATCATAAAATGAATATTTTATACTGTATAACGGTATATATTTTGCAACTAAAAATTTAGTAATTTGGTCCATTATTATTATTGAAATAGTAAGAAAAAAGGGTATTAGTTTTGTTTTTAAATTCATCGATCCTCTCAAAAAAATATCTATAGTTTTCTAAAGACCTGTAGGTATATCTATAAAACAAGTTTCCAATGAAAGTTTTTCTTCAACTGCTTTTTTAACATTTTTTACGCCAAAAGTTTCTGTAAGATAATGGCCGGCAGAAATAACATTTATTTCTGCTTCAAGACACTGATGATAGATCTGATGCGTTATCTCTCCTGTTATATAAAGATCGATATTTTCATCAATAGCCTGCTCCACTTCCCTGCATGCGCCTCCTGTGATAACAGCAGCGCTTTTGCAATTTTCATTGCCAAATCTAAGCACAGCAAGCATATCAGCAGTATTAAACCCCAAAGCAGCAAGAACTTCATCACACCCAGTCGGCTTTTTAAAAATTCCTTTATAACCTATTTTTACACCATGATACTCGCCAAAACTTTCTATCTCGTCAAGCCCTGCTTTTCTTGCAACAGAGCTGTTGTTTCCTGTTACAGGACAAGCATCCAGGGGCAGGTGAACAGCATAAAGGGCAATATTATTTTCAACTAAAAAAGAGATGCGATTGAAAAAATCGCCTATAATTGCTTTTTCAGTTCCCCAGAAAATACCATGATGGACAAAAAGCATATCTGCACCACTTTGGGCTGCTCTTTTAAAAGACTCAAGAGATGCATCAACTGCAAAAGCTATTTTTGATACTTTTTCAGATTTATTTGAAACCTGAAGCCCATTAATAGCGCTATCTGCCTTTTTTAGACTATCAATTGGCAATAATTCGTGAAAAAATCTGTCTATTTCCTTAATATGCATAAAATTAGTATATATTTTTATACCATCCTTGACAACAAATCACTACTTTAGAATATTATTCTTTATATGAGCCAATATAATAAACTTACTGCAGAAGAACTTGAATTCAGCATTCCAATTGAATCAATAAAGACCCTTAGAGAATCAGGAGTAAAAACATTTATTGCAGGACAAAAAAGAGCCGCAGATGCTTTGATTTTTGGAACTAAATTACGCAAACCAGGATACAATGTTTTTGTTACAGGAAATACAGGGACAGGAAGGCATAGCGCAATAAATAAGATACTGGAAAACTCACAGTGTGAGACCCCGTTAAAAGATATTGTATGCGTTTTTAACTTTTCAAATCCTGAATCTCCGGGAATTCTCTATTTGCCTGCAGGCCGTGCAAAAAGTTTCAGAAACAGCCTCAACAACTTAGTTACTATAGTACGCAAAAGAATTAAAAGCAGAATAGAAAGCGACAGTTTCAAGAAAAAAAGAAATTCAATAATAAAATCACATGATAGCATGGAAAAAGAACTTCTTTTAAAATTCGAAAATAATCTAAAAGCAGATGGATTTCTTCTTGTTAACTCAAAGACAGAAGAAAATGAAATGATCTCCGATATTATGCCTGCCATAAAAGGAAAGCCTGTTGATTTTGATGAAATACAGCAGATGGTATCAGAAGGGAAATTGACCTCAAAAGATGAAGAAAAAATCAGAAATAATTATTTTAAACATCTTGATGAGTTGCAGGAACTTTTAAGAAAAATGCAGCACAACAGGATCGAACTTGAAAACAGACTTCTTGAAGAAGAGAAAAAATTTATCGAACCTGTAATAACTTCGGAAATCGATGATCTTATTGCTGAATACAGACAAGGGGATGTAAAAAAATATCTTACTGATTTAAAAAAAGATATACTCGAAAGACTTTATCTATTTATTGATGAAGAAGAAGAGCGGAATGAAGAAGATGGTAATATTGATTTTTATAATGAAAATGAGGCAGAAAGATATCAGATAAATATCCTTGTTGATCACTCAAAAGCAAAACATGCTCCTTTGATTTATGAATCATATCCTACTTTTTCCAATCTTTTTGGAACAATTGAAAATAGAGTGGAACACAATATCGAAATCAAAACTTCATTTATGATGGTAAAAGCAGGTTCTCTTATAAAAGCATCCGGAGGTTTTCTTATTCTGGATGCAGAATCCCTTTTTCAGGAAGATAATTCATGGGAGCATCTTAAAAGAGCTCTAAAAAGCGGTGAAGTACAGATGCAACAACCTATTTCTCCATTTAATCCATCAGGAGGTTTTCTTAAACCAGAACCTGTAAAAATCGACACAAAAATAATAATAATAGGAAATGAAAATATCTATGATGTTCTCTATAACACAGATCATGATTTTGAAAAATTTTTTAAAGTCATTGCGGAATTTGATTCGGAAATGGATATCAATAACGATAACACAAAACAATATATAAGTTTTATAGATGAACAAATAAAAGCCAGAAACATGAAACCAATAACAGAAACAGGATTACAGGCAATACTTGATTTTGGGATAAGGATGACTGGCCACAGAAAAAAATATTCAACAAAATTTGCAAAAATTCTTGATCTCCTTGTTGAGGTAGACTACTGGGCAAAAGAAGCTGGGGATAGCCAGATAGACAGGTCTGCAGTAGAAACAGCAATAGCAAAACGCAATTACATGAATAACCTGCCAGAGGAAAAACTTGCAGCCCTAATTGAAGAAGGGACAATAAAAATTGAAGTCAAAGAAAAAAAAATAGGGGTAGTAAATGGGCTTGCAGTATACGACAGGGGATTCTATACATTTGGACGCCCTTTTCTTGTATCAGCAACAGTAGCTCCTGGAAATGAAGGAATAATCAATATTGAAAGAGAAGCAGGGCTTTCCGGTGAAATTTACAATAAAGGAGCAATGATAATCGAAGGTTTTTTAAGATCTTTTTATTCCAAAGATTTTCCGTTATCTTTATTTGCAAGTATCTGTTTTGAGCAGTCTTATGGAGAAATTGAAGGAGATTCTGCATCATCTACAGAGATATTTGCGCTTTTGTCAGCCATTGCAGCAGTACCGTTCAAGCAGAATATTGCAATAACTGGTTCTGTAAACCAGCTTGGGCAGATACAACCCATAGGTGGAGTTAATGAAAAAATCGAAGGCTTTTATTCAATATGTGAGAAATTTGGCTTAACAGGTACTCAGGGTGTCATAATTCCTGAATCAAATGTTAAAAATCTGGTTCTTCAAAAAAATATTAAAGAAGCTGTAAAAAATGGTGTTTTTTCAATTTACCCCATAAAAAATATAAATGAAGGGATAAGCATATTATCTGGAATAGAGGCAGGAGAGATCACTAAAAAAGGGGTATTCCCTTCAGGTACATTTAACCATATCGTGGAGAAAAAACTTAGAAACCTGTCAAAAATGAGTAAAAACTCATGCAGATAATTTTAGGTAAGAGCTCTTAATAGGATCATGATTAAATAAATTATAT
Source organism: Spirochaetaceae bacterium (assembly GCA_009783755.1). Lineage (GTDB taxonomy): Bacteria > Spirochaetota > Spirochaetia > CADAEX01 > CADAEX01 > WQTU01. The sequence continues at coordinate 7,539 of WRCW01000046.1, read as the reverse complement.
ATATTGTTTTGATTGACATGCCGAAAATTTAAATAATATAATTATTTCTGTTTATATGGTTCTATGATCATATAATAATATGTTATCCATGGATGAAAAAAATGGCAATTAATGTAGATGTGCCTAAAATTCAAAAAGCAGCACACAATTCTTTACCTCTAATAATTAACACTAATAAAATTAATCACGAAATAGAAGAGCAACTCGAACAGATTCTTGGGATTTTCCTTGAAGAATTTGGCCAAAAAGCAATATTGACCCAAATATCCTATTGTTTAAGGGAACTTGCTGTAAATGCCAATAAAGCAAATACAAAAAGAGTTTACTTTATGGAAAAGAATCTTGATATTGAAGATGAAGAAGATTATCAGGCAGGTATGCAATCTTTTAAAGGAGATACTCTTGATAACATCGAATATTACTTTGAAAAACAGAAAGAAGAGGGTTTATATATAAAAGTTGGCTTTCATGCATCAACTGAAAAGCTAACAATAACAATAAGAAATAATTCAAAAATTTCAAAAAAAGAGCAGATGAGGGTTTATGACAGGATTGCAAGATCAAGAGCTTTTAATACTCTTGAGGAAGCAATGACATCTGTACTGGACAGTTCCGAAGGGGCAGGGCTTGGACTTGTTATCCTTGTTTTAATGCTTAAAAAAATAGGGTTAAATGAAGATGCCTTTGATCTTGATGTTGAAGGCGAAGAAACAGTATCAAAATTGATCGTTCCTTTTTCAAAAGTACATAAAGATAACATTAATGCACTCTCCAGAGAAATTGTTAAAGAGATCAATGAACTTCCGCAATTCCCTGAAAATATTGTACAACTTCAGAAGATGATAGATGATCCTGAGTCAGAGATAACAGATATATCAAGAAATATAGCTATGGATATGAGCCTTACCGCAGACCTCTTAAAAATAGTCAATTCTGCTCAGTATATGTTAAGTAAAAAAGTTGACAGTATAACAGAAGCTGTAAAACTTGTTGGATTAAGAGGTTTAAAAAATCTTTTATATTCATACGGAACACAGAAGATATTAAAATCAGGATTAAAAGAACTTTGGAATCATGCAAACAGAACAGCATTCTATGCTTATACGCTTGCAAAAAGCTATATAAAGAAAAAAGATATGCTTGATGATGTTTATATTGGTGGAATTTTGCACGACATAGGAAAGATCATTTTTTTCAATGCACATCCAAAACTAGTTGGAAAAATAGCTGAACTAGCTAAAGTAAAGGAAATGGGCAAAAATATATTTGAAGCTCTTTCCGCAGGCTTAAATCATGCAGAAATTGGAGCTCTTATTGCCGAAAAATGGAATTTCCCTGAACATCTTGTAACATCAATAAGATTTCATCATGAACCTGCTGCAGCTCCATCTGAAACATGGGAAACTGTTGCAACAATTTATCTTGCTAACTGCATGGCAAACTACGAGGAACAGGAATTATCATTTGATCAGATATCAAAAAATGTCCTCAAACGGTTTGGAATATCAACAGAAGAGCAGTTTAATATTCTTTTAAATAAGCTTATAGAAACCTATGATAAAGAAACTGATGGTGATAAAAAGCGCTAGGTCTAATCCGATATACCTATAATAGTTTTTTTTCAGATTTTAGCTTATTGATCCAGTAAAAAGAGAGTATTCCAAAAGCAATACCAACATTTAAAGAACCCTTTATGCCATAAAGTGGTATTGAAACAATTCCCAGACTTTTTCTTGCAGCATCGATCGCAGCGCTGCTTATACCACTTTCTTCAGAGCCTATAATAACTGTGCCGGACTCAGGAAAAACAAAATCAGAAACAGGAACCCCTCCTGTCTCAAGCGCAAAAAGAGGCTGCGGCAAGTCATCAATTGCAGCCTTACTCCACTTTAAAAGTTCTACAGTTCCCATAGAACTTCTTGCAGCTCTTTTATGAGCAGGAGAAGGGGTAAACTGCGACAAAAAAATATTTTCATAACAGAATGATTCTGCAGTACGAAATATTGAGCCAACATTGAAAGGAGATCTTAAATCATCAAGATATACATTTATTGGCAAGATTATTCGCTCTGTTCTTGTTTTTCCATCCAGTGACTGCAACATATCCATATCACACTCAAAATCCCAATCAGCAGGCTCTTTTCCTATATCTGCAAGAAGAACATATCTTAAGTTACTTAAATCTCTAAGATTTTTCGATGTAAGGGTGTCCGGGATCCTGGATAAAGAAGAGAGAAATGGTTCTTTCCATTCAGGGCTTATATCTTTTTCAATAATACTAAGAATATTTTTTAGATAAGAGGAGTCTATGCTTTTTCCGCACAGAAGCTGCTGCATGGTCTCTATGGTGATCAAAGCTGCTTTTTTAACTCTCCCTGAAACACTCATTTTTCTGTATTTTTTTTCTGAAAAGAACATTGTTATAGCGCATTATGCAATATAGAAATGATTTTACCTTCTTCCATGTTACAATTGTTTTTAATTATATCAGGATATTGACTTGCAGAAGATAAAACATTGTTAAGCTTATTTTTCTTGATATCAACTTCTGAAAGCCTTATTGGCAAATTCTTCTTTTTTATCATTTTCCTAACCATTGTAACAAAATCTTCAGCATCAATAGCTTGGTCATTATATATTTTGCCAATAACATTCTTTACTGTTTCCGGAGAAAAGGTTGCATAATGTTCAATAACATGGGGAAGGAGAATTGTTGAAAGAATTGATACTGGAACACCAAACATGCTATTAAGAACAAGAGCAATATAATAGCTTATTCCTGGACCAAGGATGGAATATGCATAATCTGAACATAGCGCAATATCTGAATAATCATCTGTTGAGATCCAGTCACCATTGTATATTGCCTTAAAAAGTTTAACAAAAGGCGCTGCGACAAGTGTGTTTGTAAAATAGTGCTTATCCTTTGAAATCAAAATCTCAAGCATTATCGAAAGAAGTTCAAAACTGATTGAATCAACAGAAACTTTTTGTAGTTTATCAAATATTGATGAATCTTTTATTATGATCGAAGGCTGAAATTTTATATCAATGATCCTAACAGCTCTCCTTCTGCTATCTGTAACATATATAAGCGGCGTGAACATGAGCGGATTTCTTATTGATGAAGGAATTTCAATATAATCAATGCTTTCTTTACTATTCTTTAAGCTTATCCCGGAAAGATCAGCAGATCCATCCAAAATATCATCAATATCAAGTCCATTCCCTGCAGCAAAAGCAGAAATCCTTGCGATATTAACAACTTTTTGCCCTCCATATCCTATAACACACTGAACAAATCCCTTTCTGATAAAATTAACAAGAGTTTCTGCATCTTTGGAGGTAGATTTTGATGAAATATCACCATAGAAAACACAATCAACCCCTTTTTTAAGCAGTAAAGCTGATATATCAGAAGCAATATCATCCGGAGTATTGGGATCACGGACAACAACAACCCGCCTGCAATCTTTTTTAAGAAAACCTGGAAGTTTCTCTATTTTTCCTCTGCCCGATAAAAAATCACTTTTTATATTGATATTAAACTCAGCCATTATTCTCTCCCTCGTTTCTATAAAAGTTATTATACCATAGAGCTAGTTGTATTATAATAACTTTTGCTAACATCCTCACCTGGTCCTGCGTAAGTTTAGCTTGTGCGCCCCTTGCTCTGCCGGTTAATAAAAAAAAAGCAGAGAACTGTTAGTCATCCTCTGCTTTGATTTATTTTATTTTATTATTATATTTTAAAAACATCACCCATTATTTTATCTGCAACTACATTAATAACTGCATTGTTTATATAAGAAGGATCTTCGAGTTTTCTTTTAGCTTCTTCTACCTTGTCTAACCTAATATCTTCAGCATTTTTTACCATTTCAGCTACTTTATAAAGTTCGCTCATGGTTCTGGCTTCATTTGATACACTTATTGAGTCATGTTCATTTTTAGACGCAGGTTTTGCTGCTTTTTCTGGTCTATTATAATGCTGTAGGGGGTTTATTGATCCTAACTTATCAATTGTCATATTTACCTTCCTTACATTAGGTATATCGACATTCTTTTCCTTGAGATTTAACCATATTTTTTTTCACATACAAGGATAGAGAACTCACCCTGAATTTTACCTTTAATAGCTAAAAAGTCAATGATTGTTTCAGAATTTCCATACAATATTTCCTCAAATTTCTTTGTAAGTTCCCTTCCAACCACTATTTTTCGGTCTGGAGCAAGCTCTTTTAGCTCTTCAAGCAGTTTTATGACCCTAAAAGGGGACTCATATATAACAAAACTCTCATCTCTTTCAAGAAGCTGGGCAAGCCTGTTCTTTCTTTTTCCCTTTTTTGGAGATAAAAACCCTTCAAAAAGTATGGTTTTTCCTGAAACTCCCCCTATACTTATGAGCGCGGCAAATGCAGAAGGACCTGGTATTGGGATAATTTCATGATCTTTTTCCCTTACTTTTCTAACAAGATAGCCCCCTGGATCGCTTAAACCAGGAGTTCCTGCATCGCTTACATAAGCAACAGATTCCCCTTTATCAAGCCTGGATAATATGCGCGATATTCCCTTCTCTTCTTCTGCAGCATAATAGCTAATAAGAGGCTTTTTTATTTCATATTTATTTAAAAGCCCTAAGGTATGTCTTGTATCTTCACATGCAATAGTGTCAACATTTTTAAGTGTTTCAATAGCTCTATAGGTAATATCACTTAGATTGCCTATAGGGGTGGCTACGATATAAAGAGTTCCCATAAAATGACTTTAATGATTAGTATGATAAATGTCGAGTCCAACCCCTGCTTATTGGCAGCATCCCTGCTGCCGCGAGTGGGTAGTCCCTGTTAATCCTATAGTAATTGCGAATCAGTTCCTGATAGGTCGGATGGAATACATAAGTCTAAATAGGACAGTTACCCGATTTACACTAATTTTATTTTGATGGATAATACAAATAGATAAGATTATGGAATATATAGTTATTGCTATTGTTTTAGCTGTTATTATCATACTTTTGCGATTGAGCTTTCAGTCCTCTGAAAAAGATAATAAACAGAAAAATCCAAGAAAAGATGCTAGAGCAAAAGCAGATATGGAAAAAACATCAAAATTCTGCCCTTTGTGTAACTCATCATTATCAAAAGGGGAAAATGTAAAATCCAAGACCTATCCTGCTTCACCAGGAAGCACAGATACTCTCATGGATGTTTTTGGATGCCCTAAATGTATCCCTCCTATTGGAACAGAGACCAGGATATGCCCTGTCTGTAAAAAGAAAATTAAAGCAGATGGATTTGTTATAGGAAGATATTTTATAAAGCCTGATAAAAACCACCTTCATGTGCTTGGGTGCACTCAGTGCCGAAAAGCAAAGTAAAATATACTTAACCAACAGTCATTACTATAAGCCAATCTAGCGACCAGCAATCAGAAACCCAAATTCAATCCTACGGCCTACTGTCGAACCACTCGCTTAGTCCTCGCAGGGACGCTGCGGAATCGCTCGCGGTCCGTCATTCAGCCATTTTTTAGAATAGTCAAAGATCTCAGCACGGGGCTAAAGAATAATTACTCTACTACAAAAATCGAGTTAGCGTTGGAGTAATTGGCTCCTGATGGGTGCAGGTCTTTTATTGATCCATTTAACCAATAAAATGCTTTATCAGGATCGCAACCTGCCAAATAGATATTCCCACCTGATACAAATATTGATTCAATACTGATATCTCCAGGCAAGTCTGTTTTTGCCTCATCTTTCCAGTAACATATTTTTTCGCTGATACCACCATCGTCAGAATAGCTTCCAACAACATAGACACTTCCGTCTGATACAGCAATTGCAGTAGCGTTGGACCATGACCAGGAGTCCTGGAACAGGGCTGTTCTTTCCCCATCTTTCCAAAAACATGCTTTATCGTTATGGCCATCACTATATCGACCTGCAACATAGATACTTCCGCCTGATACAGCAATTGATAAAGCATCGGAATTGCTTCCTCCAGACAAGTCTGCTATTTTCCCATCTTCCCATAAACACGCTTTTGGAATACCGCCATCATAATAATAGCCTGCAACATAGACATTTCCACCTGATACAGCAATTGATAAAGCATCGGAGGAGAGTGCTTCTCCCGGGTGCAGGTCTGTTAGCGCTACTTCATTTGCCCAGTAGCACGCTTTAGTAGCATCAGTTACATAAAAACCTGCCACATAGACTTTTCCATTGGAAACAGCAATTGAGTTCGCCCTTGTAATATTTCCTATTTTATCTAAATCTGTTTTTACCCCATCTTTCCAGTAACAGGGGATTTCACCGCCACCAGCCTCATAACTACCTGCTACATAGATACTTCCACCTGATACAACAATTGAGTGAGCAAAGGAGGCTGTTGCTTCTTCTGGGTGCAGGTCTATTTTTGCTCCATCTTTCCAGTAACATGCAAGATTTTTACTACCGTCATGATAATTGCCTGCTACATAAATAGTTGGGTCTGTTGCGATGCCACTTCCGCCTCCGCCATTACCTCCTCCATTCCCACCACCGCCACCTTCAACTCCTCCGCCGCTTCCTGAGTCGCTACAGGCAAATGCCATAAATAATACTATTGCTATAGCAGCAACTCCAAAAATTTTAAAAACATTTTTCATAATATACTCTCTTTATATGATTAATAACTGCCCCAAAAGGCAGTAAAATAAGATATGGATGTCAATGCTTTTATACACTGGGCTTTTTGATCGTGAAATATCTGGATTTATATTGTCAGATGCTTGCCAAAATAAAAATTGGCATATAATAGGCAGGACTGTGCTGTTCATCACATAAATATATCATTAACAAATGAGAAGTCAATCAATGTTTTAAAATAAAGAAGCAATAAAAAAGGGCTGCCTATTATTGGACAGCCCCTTATAATTAAAACTAAATTAAATTATACATGTTTCTTTGTAAGCCATATTATCCTGTTTGCAATATAAACAACATGTCCATTTATTCTTGCATAGTAGTTAATTACATCAAGATGCACAGATGATGTATCGATCGACACCTTAAGTCCTTTATGAAGTCTTTCAATATGCAGCATCTGGTATTTTCTCTCATCAATATCTGAAAATGCTTCTGTTATCTCGGTTGCAAGAGCAGCATCTTCTTCTATAAGAGCTTTTACCATTCTATCGATATTATCCATTACCTTTTTGTGTAGTTCTGCAAGTTCATTACTGCCTTGCTCTGAAAATGACAAATTAAGGTTCATCATCTTCTTTGCCATAACCATGAGGTTCTTATCAATAAGGTCTCCTATGGATTCAAGTTCATTTTCTATATATAGATAGTTCATATTTCTCTTGGTTTCTTCATCACCAAGTTTTCTGCCTGATATTTTTGCCAAAAACAAAATTATAGCTCTATGAAGGACATCGACCTTTGAGTCTGTGTCGCAAATCTCATTTATTAATTTTATATCCTTGGTTTTAAATGCCCGGTCAACTTTTCCAAACATATCCTGTACAAGATCAGCAGCAACAAGAATTTCT
>WRCW01000045.1 GCA_009783755.1 Spirochaetaceae bacterium | reverse complement strand
TGGGACAACATCCTTTCCATCCAAGACTTATTTTTATCGTTGTTACCGCAATATTTGGAACAGTTGTCTTTGCCTCTGTTATGGCTGGGTACCAAAAGCGAAAACTATATTGGTGGGAGAGAGGTGTTATTGGACTTGCAGGAGCATGTTTGATAAATCCATCCTACAAGTATACTGCTATTGGTTTCGTTTTATTCTGCGTGATGCTCGCATGGCAGTACATCTGGAAGAAAGAACCAAAAGGCTATGTGAAACCTGCCAGAACAGACTATACCGATGGTCAGGGACTTGGCGGTTTATAATTAGTATTTATAAAAATCATCACCTCGTTATGCGAGGTTGATGGTTTTAACAGGATGCGGGGATGCTTGCAAAACCGCAGGTAAAATAAAAAGCTGTTTCTCGAAAGGGAAACAGCTTTATTTATTTGCAGTCCTATTGTCACCATGTAGAAAAAGTCTCTGTCATCCAGTTTCCTCTCAGTACCATGTATAAAAAATGACTTTTACAATATATTTTTATGTGTTAAAATTATGGCTATGATGCCAAATAAGGTTCAAGCAAGCATAGGTCGATTTCATCTTTATCAAGTAAGTAATCTTCAAAATCGAATAATTTTACCTTTAACACGCCGGACATACTCCAACTCTTGCCCAGCGCAATATACACGCCCTTGAGGGCAGAATAAACTATGTGTTTATCCCTGCCTTAAAGGGGATGACACGAAAAAAAAGGATTATTGTTATGAAAAACACAATAAAACTGATTGGATTTCTAAGCCTCGTAGCAGCGCTAATACTTAGCTTTGTAAGCTGCGACTCTAGCGGAGGCGGATCGACAAGCCTATCCTCGATGTATACAGGCAACTCAGGCGGTAAAACCTATAAACTGGTAATTACAGCCGCGACACCCTCCGGCATAGCCGCCTACAACCTGAAGACAGACGGCAGCTTAAAAGCTGCGCCCATCAGCTATGTCTCCTACAGCCCGAAGACAGGCGACAGCTATGAACTGACAATCACCCCGGGAACTCAGAAAAGCGCGGGAACTGTTGTCAGCGCAGATGGTGGCTTTGAGTTAAAGCCCACAGGAGCTGGTAATGATGAAACATTCTCCGTAATTGTAGAAGGCGGAGTAATGGTAGCCATTGGTGGCGAAATAAAATTGGTAGACAACACTTTTACCGAAGTATTTGTATCCTTTATTACCCACACCGGAACCGCTATAACGGGCAATGATGCATCGGGCTATATGATCGGGAATAGTGTAGATGTAGTGTATGCTCCTAGTTTGGATGTTGCTAATTTGGATGAGGCAAAAAAAGGTCTAACCTTTGAGTATGTATTGTCATTGAGGGAAGAAGGACCCCCCACTGGAGATCTCATGAAGGACGCTATTATTGACGAGGATGTAACCATAGAATTAAGCGCCTACCCCAACCCCAAGGCAACCTTAAAGGTTGGCGCGCCCAAACTTGAAGCTATGAAACCGTTAAAAGATATTTTTCCCGATATTTTATATATCCCGAAAGAACATGATGATGTAGAATATTTCGGTACCGAAGATCAGCCCGTTATTTTTGCTGCTATAATGGATGGGCCTTATTATGACAATGGAAGAGAATATTATGAAGCAACCAATGATACGATAGGTTTAGCTTGCGCCCGTGACAATGCCCATGTAGCAGGAATGGTGTATGTGGACAAAGACGTAATTATGAAAGGAGCGAAAATTGAAGACCATGGCGGTTTGTCAATTTTTGATGCCGATCTAAAGAAAGGCTGGAATTTTGTGTTTTTTACATTCACCGGAGCAAACAAACAGAATATTTTATTTACAGCGTCTACAAGACTGCCCTCTAACTACAAATGGACTGTAGCTGATCATAATTACTTTGATAATTAAGGGATTGTCATCACCCTGGCTGGATTGGCCGTGATCTCTTGCAAATGAAAAAAGCGAGACTGAACGTCTCGCTTTTTTTTTGCATTTGGGATGTATCATCATCATATAGAGCGGGTGCTGGCTCGTTGTCCCGAATTGCTTTTTTGAACAAAGATAAATCTGCTCTACCCACAGGGTGTTCCTCAAACCCTCGGGATCGCGAAGCGCTTCGGCTAAAAATTCTCTTTTATATAATTGATTCCATTTCTAAAAATTTTTACCCCTTCACCCTCTGTTATTTTTTCAGAAGTCCATCTTGGATGGTTTTCCGGGTAGATAAATGCTTCAGGATGGGGCATAAGTCCGAAAATGCGGCCTGTAGTGTCTGTAATACCTGCAATATTATTTACAGAACCATTGGGATTTCTGTCAAAGTATCTTACTGCAACAAGGTTTTCTTTTTCAATTTTTTCAAGAATCGTATCTGATAAAGTTACGAAGCGCCCTTCGCCATGCCTAATTGGAATATCCATCTCATCAAGATCTTTTGTCCATATACATTTTGAATTTTTATTAAAGGAGACCTTAAGCCAGCTATTTTCAAAAACTCCCGCATTATTGTGGATAAGGGAAACTTCAGGTGTCCAGTCTCCATTGAAATTTGGCAGGACTCCTGTCTTTACTAAAACCTGAAAACCATTGCAAATGCCTATTATGAGTTTCCCGCTATTAATAAATTTTTCGAGTTCTGTTTTAAGGTTTTTTCTAAACAAGTGTGCAAACACGAGTCCTGAACCCAAATGATCACCAAATGAAAAACCACCTGGGAACGCCAATATATGATAATTTTGAATCAGTGCAGTTGATTCTATAAAATCCTGAATATGTATTCTAACTGCATCACTGCCGGCAAGAGAAAAAGCTTTTTCCAATTCCCTGTCTGCGTTGATGCCAAATCCTGTTATAACTGCTGTTTTTACAATCATTTAAAATCCTCTCTCTTCCATGCTTTATCAATTTCGCTTATTGGCATTTCAATAACATAATTCCTGTTTCTTGCAACTCTGAGCATCGGATTTTTTGTTGTGTTGCCAATTCTCTTTACACAATCATCTTCCATAATATCTTCAAAACTTTTAGCATCATCGGCTTTAATGGTGACAATAAAACGGGAAGGAGTTTCGCAAAAAAGAATTCTTGCTGTTTCCATATTTTTTTCTTTTACAGGAATCATATCTATAGAAACATCTGCTCCAAGTCTGCCTCCAAGAGAGGATTCTGCCAATGCAACTCCAATTCCACCATCGGATATATCATGGCATGATTTTATAAGCCCTTTGGATATTGCTTTATGCAATTTTTTGTAAAGTTTTAAAGCACTTTCTATTTCAGGCATGGGAGCTTTTCCAAGGTTTTGTTTTAATAATTTTTCAAAGAATGTTCCACCTAGTTCTCCGGTTGTGTTGCCTACTATATAAATAAGATCTCCTTCGTCTTTAAAATCTGTAGTAACTGCTTTTTCAAAATTATCTATTATGCCTATGAGGGAAATTAAAAGAGTAGGGCGAACAGAAACTTTTTTGCCCCCAATTTTAGCATCGTTCTTCATTGAATCTTTTCCTGAAATAAGAGGGAGCATATATCCTATAGATACATCGTAAAGCCCTTTACAAGCTCTTACAAGTTGCGCAAGTTTATATTTTCCATCAGGAGTTGATTCAGATTCGATTGGATCTGGCCAGCAAAAATTATCAAGGATCGCGGCATATTCTGGATTTCCTCCCTGCGCAATATGTGACCTGAAAGCTTCATCAACAGCGCATGCAGCCATATTGTATGTATCGCGGTCTCCATATCTTGGGCATATACCATGCGTTATGGTAATACCTCTTTTTGAATCAAGAATAGGCCTGATGACAGCTCCATCTGAAGGAGCATCGCACACTCTTCCTGTAAATGGTTTTACAACAGAAACTGCCCCTACTTCGTGATCATACTGCCTGACGAATGGTTCTTTTGATGCTATGTTAGGTTCATTAAGAAGATTTTTAAGCATTGTATTGCAATCAAGTTCAGGCAATGTAACATCAGGGGAATCAGGTCTGCTCCATTCTGCCTTTATTTTCATCTCTGGATTTCCCTTATGCAGAAATTCCATTGAAAGCAGTCCTGCCTGTTCGTTACCATATCTTATATCTATAAACCCTGAGTTTGTGAATTCTCCAACAACAGTTGCCTCAACCCCACGTTTTTTTGCAAGCTCCATAAATGCATCTATTTTTTTTGGGTTTATTGCAAGGCTCATCCTCTCCTGGGATTCTGATACAAGAATTTCCCATGGAGCAAGCCCGGAATATTTAAGAGGACATTTATGAAGATCGATCCTGACTCCGCCGGAATACTCTGCCATTTCACCAAGCGAAGAGGAAAGCCCTCCTGCGCCATTGTCTGTTATCCCTTTATACAACCTTGCATCTCTTGCTTCGAGAAGAAAATCAAGCATGATTTTCTGTGTTATGGGGTCTCCTATTTGTACAGCAGATGCAGGGGAATCTTCATCCAGCGCTTTTGAAGAAAATGTTGCGCCATGGATCCCATCTTTGCCTATTCTTCCCCCTATCATTACAGCAAGGTCTCCTGCGTCTATATGCTTTATCCAGCTCCCTTCTCCGTCAATTTCTTTTGGAAGAATTCCCCCTGTTCCGCAAAAGACAAGAGGTTTTCCTGTAAAGCTTTCATCAAAAAGAAAAGCGCCTGCTACTGTAGGAATTCCAGACTGATTTCCTCCGTCTATAATTCCATGGTGTACTCCGTTCATTACTGTTTTTGGATGGAGAAGTCCTTCCGGGATTTCTGATTCCGGAGTTTCTATCTCTCCAAAGCAAAGAACATCTGTATTAAAAAAAGGTCTTGCCCCTTTTCCTGTTCCTATAATATCTCTGTTTACACCAACGATCCCTGTAATTGCTCCGCCGTAGGGGTCAAGCGCAGATGGAGAGTTGTGAGTTTCTACTTTAAAACAAACAAGGTTTTCATTATCAAAATCAATAACTCCTGAATTATCATGGAACACAGATTTTAGAAATGGTCTTTTTTCAGAAAGTTCTTTTGTTGCTTTTTTTATATAGCTTGAAAAAACAGATTTAATTGTTTCTGTTTTTCCTGTTTCATTATCTTTATATTCAATGGTTGATTGAAAAATTTTATGCTTGCAGTGCTCGCTCCAAGTCTGGGCAATCATTTCAAGTTCAACATCTGTTGCTTCGTGACCAATACCTGCTTCTATTCTTCTTTTTTCTATATCTTTATTTGTAAAATATTTTTTGATCGCATTCATCTCATCAAGAGAAAGCGCCAGGAGTCTTTTTTCAGATATTTCTTTAAGTTCTTTTTCTTCCATTTGGTGAATTGGAATTTTTTCAATAACAACATCGCTTTTTACAACTTTATAAGGATAAATATCTGGCAAAGGATTTTTTTTAAGTTCTTCGGGAGTGTGGCTGCATTCTCGAAATTCCTCTTGTTGTATAAGAGGATTAAAAAAAACCTTTTTCAATTTTTCCAAAAGATTTTTTTCAAGAACAGGAGCCTCTATAAGATATTGTGTTGCTGTTTGAATTATCGCGGTAGCGGGGATTTTCCCACCTATTGCAGCTTCTATTGTATTTTTTGATGTAATGGCAACAGGATTTGTAACGCCTGCCTTATATGTGATTTCAACAAGATAGCGCCAGCCTGCAAGTTCTTTTTCAAGCGCTGCAGGTTTTTGAATATTTGCTTTTTGCGCAACAGGATCTGAAAAAAGTTCTTCTGCCAGATCAGCGGATAATTGCTCTATTCCGTTTGATATATAAATATCTACGATTTTAATATTACTGATCAATGGAGAAACTGAATGTTTAAGCTGCTTTAATAGCTTTTTTGCCCGTCCATCAAGCTGTGGGTCTTTATAAAATACTTCTATTCTCATAGTTAGTTAAATTTACCAGATATATTGCCTAAACTCAATATTTAAAAGCCAATATGAGAGCAAGTGTGTTTATTTTTTAAATTTGAACTTTATCAAAATTTAATATCAATGTTGGGTAAATTTTTCCCCGCAACAGGTTTGTTGCGGGGTGAAAAGGAAATTAGCTTAAAACTTTATCAAAGACTACTAAAATCAAGTGTTGCAAAATAGTCGTCAATAGTTTCTGCTCTTCTTATTTTTTTTACAGAACCATCCGGAGCAAGTAAAAGTTCTGCAGCGCGAAGTTTGCCGTTGTAGTTAAATCCCATTGCAAAGCCATGCGCTCCTGCATCGTGCAGTACAATAATATCTCCGGGCTTGGTTTCGGGCATTTCCCTGTTAATTGCGAACTTGTCGGTGTTTTCGCATAACGAACCTGTAATGTCGTAAACAAAATCTTTTTTCCCATCAGGATTGCTTAAGTTTGTAGCATGATGATATGCACCATAGAGTGCAGGCCTCATAAGGTTTGCCATACATGCGTCAACGCCAATATAGTTTTTATAAATTTCTTTTTTATGGATAGCTCTTGTAACAACATATCCATAAGGACCTGTAACCATTCTTGCGCACTCCATTACTATCTTTAGCGGTGGAAGATTGTTTGCTTTAATTTTTTCATCATAAGCTTTTTTGATTCCTGCAGAGACATATTCAAGATCAACAGCTTTTTGATCCAGTTTATATGGTATTCCTACACCTCCGCCAAGGTTTACAAGTTCAAAAGTTATTCCAACTTTCTGGGATATTTCAACAATAAGGTCAAAAAGTATTTGTGCGGTTTCAATAAAATAATCAGGATTAAGTTCGTTTGAGGCAACCATTGTATGGAGCCCGAATCTTTTTATCCCTTTATCTTTTAGAATCTTGTACCCTTCAAAGAGCTGCGGCCTTGTAAAACCATATTTTGCTTCCTGGGGGTTTCCTATGATAGCATTGCCTGCCTTTAAAGGGCCCGGGTTATATCTAAAGCAACCCATATCCGGAAGCCCTGCTATTTTTTCAAGAAAAGGGATATGTGTTATATCATCAAGATTTATAATTACTCCAAGTTCCTTTGCTTTTTTATACTCCTGGGCAGGTGTATTATTTGAGGTGAACATAATATCTTCACCTTTTATCCCTACTTTTTCGGAAAGAATAAGTTCCGGAAGAGAAGAGCAGTCAGATCCCATCCCTTCTTCCTTAAGAACTTTCAAAATATATGGATTTGGAAGGGCTTTTACAGCAAAATAGTTTTTAAATCCTCCAGGTACCCATGAAAAAGCTTTGTAAAACCTTTTTACATTTTCTCTTATGGATTTTTCATCATAAATATGGAAAGGTGTGGGGTATTTTTCTATGATTTTTTCAATTTGTTCTTTTGTGAACGGCACTTTTTTTTCTGTCATTGTTAACCTCTGATTATAAAATTTGCTATATTAGAGTCTGTCTATAATGTAAACACATTATAGATGAATATTCTATATTTTTAAAATATAATAAGTAAAGGAATTTTTCAACAATTATATTATAATAAACTATGGCTACCCCATATGACCTTATTGAACGATAATGAATCATATATAAAGCTATGGGGTACGCTTTGCTACCCCATATGACCTTATTGAACGATAATGAATCATATATAAAGCTATGGGGTACGCTTTGCTACCCCATATGACTTTATTGAACGATAATAAATCATATATAAAGCTATGGGGTACGCTTCGCTATTTACCAGGAGGAGTTGTGAAATTTTCTATTATTCCATTTTTTAAATTTTTTGATATTCTCAGAAAAATAATTTTAAATCTGCTATTTTGGGGCATAGTTGCAATAATAGCCGCAGTTTTCGTAAAGAACTCTTATGTTCCAAAAGTTTCCGAAGGATCTGTTCTTTTGCTAAATCCAACAGGGTATATTATCGAATATACACCGTCTGATACAGCAGATATTCTCCTGGAAAGTGAAAGACGAAAAGATACCACTCTAAGAGAGATAATTGCTGTTCTGAATGAAGCTGCATCAGATGACAATATCTCATCAGTATTTCTTGATTTAAGAAAACTTGATGGCAGCGGCTTAAGCAAGCTTCAGGAAATTGCCATGGCAATTAAAAATGTCAAAGATTCAGGCAAAAAAGTAATTGCTTTTTCTGACACCTATTCTCAGTCAAAATATTATCTTGCTTGCTATGCTGAAAATATTGTTATTGATCCTTTTGGGGAAATGATGTTTAAAGGGATAGGCGGATTTCAGAATTATTATGGAAAAGGGCTTAATAAATATGGTATCAAAGTAAATGTATTTAGGGCAGGAGAATATAAAAGTGCAGTGGAACCTTTTATTTCTGATAAAATGTCTGCTCCTGCAAGAGAAGCATCTGTAGGGTATCTCAATGATTTATGGGCACAATATCTTGCTGCTGTTACCAGAGAAAGGAATATAACGAAAAGAGATATCGACAGATATATTTCCAGCTATGCTGTAATACTTGAAAAAAACAGGGGGAATTCTGCAAAAACTGCAAAGTCATACAATATTATAGATACTATTGCAGTCTATGAAGAAGCATTAGCTCTTGCAGGAACAGGCAATAAGATCAACTGGAAAGATTATTATAAAACTATAACAAAGAAAGAAAAACCAGCGCCACAGAGAATTGCTGTGGTTGTTGCTTCTGGGCCAATTGTTTCAGGAAAACAGCCGCCCGGAACAATTGGCGCATCTTCTTATGTATCAATTCTTGAAGGGATAAGGAAAGATCAAAAAATTGCTGCTGTAATATTGCGCATTGATTCGGGCGGAGGCAGCGTGGGTGCTTCCGAGGCTATTAGGCGCAGTCTACAGGATGTAAAAAAAGAAGGGAAACTTGTTATTGTATCCATGAGCTCAATAGCTGCTTCAGGTGCATATTGGATATCAACAGCTTCTGACACCATACTCTGCATGCCATCAACACTTACAGGCTCTATAGGGGTTTTTGGAATGCTTCCTGATATCAGTGAATTTCTTGCGAAGTATCCGGGAATAACCACAGATGGATATGGTACAACAAAATTTTCAAGTTTTTATCGTCCAGATATGAGTCTTTCAGAAGATATGAAAAAAATATTAACGCTGAGCGTTGAAAACGATTACAGTACATTTTTAAGTTTTGTAAGCTCCTCAAGAGATATCCAGCTAAGCGAAACCCGTAAAATTGCAGGCGGCCGTATATGGAGCGGTAACTCAGCAGTTGAGATCGGGCTTGCTGACGATGTAGGAACATTGGGAAATGCAATTGCACTTGCAGCGCAAGAGAGTGGAATATTGGATTATAGTGTTGATTATTATGAACCAAAAGAAGATTTAAGAACCACTATATCAAGGGGACTTAAAGGAATGGCTTCATCTGACAAAGATACCATAAGCGCGAAATTTTATAATTTTATAAGTAGTGCGTTACCTCTTTTTTCAGGAAAAACTGATAACTCAGATGTGATTTTTGAAAGTCTTTTTGATGGTAATCAATCTATTTACATGGGCCCTGAATATATTTTCAGGTAAAAATATAATCCATCTACAAAGTCGGTTCCTGCCCGGGGGGGGGGTGGGCAAGTACCTTTTATAGATGGACTGTTTTATCTGTTACATGATCAGCTAAACTTTGTCGTATAAAGCAGATGGTTCTTTTATGAGCCATATACTATACTTTGTAGCTGATCTTGGCGTTTCTAATCTTCGGCTTTGGAGCTTGAAACAACGCCATCTGAGCTATAAAATCAATATTTGCATTTCCGTCTGAAAACATAATGGGAGTTGTATTGTTATAACGATACAAGTAAGTTCCCATGCCGTTAGTTGTTTCTTCCAGGAAATCATAAATATTAAGAGCATATGCAGGTACAATAACACTCCCTGTATATGGTAAGAAATTATCACCATGATATACATTAAGGGTTATAGAACTGCCGATAACCTGAACTCCTTTTGCAAGGATTTTTGACTTGCTTGCGGCAAAAAACAGATTGGAGCCATCATTAGTCATTCCAATAACCCACAACCCTTCAATAAAACCAGACTCAACTCTGAAGTTTCTAAAGACTAGTTTGCCTGTGGCGACATTACTGTTGCTATTATATTGTAAGCTGTCACTGGAAAGCAGATTATCACTTGTTTCATTTAAAACTTTCATTTTTTTCTCTCCTTTATGTGTTTTTGTACTTGTTTTCTTTTTTTGTTCAAAAAAATTATCTTTCATACAAAATATCTTCCTTATCTTTTTTTCGCAGGGAAGATATTTATTTTTTCCCTTTTTTCTGAACATCCATTGCAATGCCCTTGAGGATCTTCTTTTTCAGGTGCAAAACAAACATTGCAAACCCAATTGTTACATTCGGAGCAGTTGTTAAAGTGGAAATGAGCCTCCAGATTAGCTTGTTCAAATGCCAACTGGTGTTCCCATGCCCAAATAAGCTTCATAGTCTCCTCATGTTTAATAGAAGAAAACTTGCCAAATGAAAATGGAATCGATGGACTAATCCATTCCCTTTCGCAGCAGTCGCAAAAAAAACTAAAACTAAAATTTTCCCGATCAGATAAATCGGCTGTCTTTTTTGTAAGAGGTATTCCTAAGTTTCTCATGTACAAAAGTTAACAGCAGAAAGCATTAGTCGTCATCCTACAAGACTATGTAGGTAGGTAGTTTTTTAATGATGTAGGCTGGTTTTTTACCTACATAATCTTGTAGGTATTAAGGAATTTATTCTGATTTTAGCTGAAAAATTCGCGCCTGCTTTGGAAACATGGTTTTCGCTGTAGGTTTTTAACTAATAAGCTATTTTTTTTCAAGATGTGTTACTTTAAATTGTGTCGCTTTAAATTATGGTAAACATAAGCGTGAGTTTAAATTCACGGTTAATCTGTTAATCAATTACATTATTTGCCAAAACAGAAAAAAACTCCTGGATCCATACATTTTTTCATCAGTTTGATCGATTTTTTATCAATTAACTCCAAGTAATTGATAAAAAACAGCATAGAAGTTATACTTTTTAAAAAATTATCTATATTTACTCCCTGGCAATATTGTTAAAGTATTTATATTAACCCCGGAGGACATGATGGCTGTCTCAAAAAATGTAATTAGCGCAATGGAAAGCTCATCCTGGATAAGGAAAATGTTTGAAACAGGAGCTGTTTTAAAATCAAAATATGGTGAAGCAAATGTATTTGACTTTAGTCTTGGAAATCCCAATATTGATCCACCAGCAGATTTTGCAAAAGCACTTGCAGAATATACAAAAATTGCAAAACCTGGCATGCATGCATATATGCCTAATGCAGGATATCCTGATGTAAGGGAAAAAATTGCTACATGGGTAAGCAAAACAGAAGAAATTGAAATACCATCAGCCAATATCGTAATGACATGCGGTGCTGCAGGGGCAATGAATGTAGTGCTAAAAACAATTCTTAATCAAGGCGACAATATTATTGCAATAACCCCTTACTTTGCAGAATATGATGCTTATGTTGCAAATCACGGAGGTAAGCTTGTTCGTGTTTCTTCTGGAGATGATTTTAATCTTTCTTCTGAAAATATTGAAAAAGCAATAGATGATAAAACGCAAGGGGTGATCATTAACTCTCCCAACAACCCTTCGGGAAAAGTATATAACGAAGAAACAATAAAAAAATTGGCGGCAATGCTTGAAAGAAAAAGCAAAGAGCGGGGCAGGGCAATCTACCTTTTAAGCGATGAACCTTACAAGAAAATCGTATATGACGGAGTTAAAGTTCCCTCTGTTATTAAAGCCTATAAACACAGTATTATTTTGACCTCATATTCAAAAGATCTTTCGCTTCCCGGAGAAAGAATAGGGTGGATCGCTGTTAACCCTGATGCAGAAGATATTGCAAATCTCATGGGAGGAATAATAATGTGCAACAGGGTTCTTGGTTATGTAAATGCGCCGGCAATAATGCAGAAAGTTGTTGCAGAGTTTCAGGGGAAAAGTGTTGATATAGATTTTTACAAAAAAAAGAGAGACAGGATTTCAGAAATACTTGGAAATATTGGTTATGAATTTACAAAACCAGAAGGGGCTTTTTATCTTTTTCCAAAAGCTCCGGGCGGAGATGATCTTAAAGCAGTTGATGCTCTTCAAAATGAAAAAGTCCTGGTTGTTCCAGGAAGAGGGTTTGGCACTTTAGGATATTTCAGGATTGCCTATTGTGTTTCCGATAAAGTAATTGAGGGAGCTGCTGCTGGTTTTAAAAAAGCATTCGATGTTCTTAAAAATTAGTTTGAAATAAAAGTTTAACCTAAATTAAGGAGTTTATAAATGGCAGAACAAGTACTGCTTGGAGATGAGGCAATTGCTCTGGGTGCCATACATGCAGGAATTTCAAATGCGTATGGATACCCCGGGACCCCATCTTCAGAAATTATGGGATATCTTATTAACTACTCAGAGAAAACAGGAAAAATTCATGCTGCATGGTGCAGCAATGAAAAAACTGCTTATGAAGATGCACTTGGAGCATCTATTGCCGGAAAAAGGGTAATAGTAACAATGAAGCATGTTGGCCTTAATGTTGCAGCTGATCCTTTTATTAACTCTGCCCTGTTAAAGATAAATGGCGGAGTTGTTGTGGTTGTTGCTGATGATCCGGGAATGCATTCATCTCAGGATGAGCAGGACAGCAGATTTTATGCAGATTTTGCAAAAGTGCCATGCTTTGAGCCTGTGAATCAGCAGGAATCTTATGAGATGATGGCAGAAGCATTTGAGTTTTCAGAAAAATATAACATCCCTGTTATGATGAGAATTGTAACACGCCTTGCGCATTCAAGAGCAGTTGTAAATACAAAAGAAGAAAAACCTCAGAATAAAAATAAAAAAACAGATGACACAACATCATGGATGCTTCTCCCTGTTTATGCCAGAAGGCAGTGGGACAAGCTTATTTTAAAGTATGATGAGATTTCAAAAGAATCAGAAGATTCAAAATATAATCAGCTTTATATAAATCCTGATTTTAAAAAATATGGAATAATTACAACAGGGCTTGGAAAAAATTATTATCTTGAAAATGTTGCAGAGCTTGCTGCTAAACCTTCCCATTTGCATATAGGGTTTTACCCATACCCAACAGAAAAAATAAAAAAGCTTGCAGAGAGTGTTGAAAAAATAATTGTAATAGAAGAAGGTTTTCCTTTTATTGAAACAAAGCTCAGGGGAATTTTG
>WRCW01000044.1 GCA_009783755.1 Spirochaetaceae bacterium | reverse complement strand
GCACATTTGGAGGCTAAATATGCCAATTATTAAGCCAGTATCGGATCTAAGAAATTATTCGGAAGTCTTAAAAAACATAAAATCCGGATCCCCTGTTTACCTTACAAAAAATGGACGCGGCCGCTATGTAATCCTGGACATGGAAGATTATGAAAAAAAGGAAGCAGCTATCAGATTGATCACTGAATTGGAAAAAGGAAGAATCTCCGGGGAAAAAGAAGGCTGGCATACACTTGAAGAAATCAGAAAAGAAATCAGCAGCAATAATTAAACCACTACTGTCCGCAGAAGCAAGGCGGGATCTTAAAAGTATCCAGGACTATATTTCTGATGAACAGGAAAGGCCATTAACAGCAGTTAAGGTTGTCGAAAAGATTTTAGACCGAATAGAAAATCTTTTAAGCTTTCCTGACACAGGAACCTTATTATCTCCCAAAGTAAATTTCCAGACAAATTATCGTTATGCAAAAGCAGCAGGCTTTCTTATCTTTTACCGTCATGAAAATAACCATATCTTTGTTGACAGAATAATTCATAGCAAAAGAGATTACATTGCTGTTCTATTTCCAGATTAACATTCGGTCAGATATTGCTGTTATAAAAGAACAATTGAACCAAGGCCAATGACGATCTATTTCTATTTTTAACCCCAAGTTTGAGGTCACAATTTGTGACCTCAAAGAATGGTAAAGATGTACTCTTCTGTTTGCGTTTATGATTATATTTTTCAACTCTCAGAGTCTATATAAAATTCCCACAAACAAGATTTTAGATCAACATTGCCATCTTCTTTAAAAGACACCCCTTCCTGCTTAAGCAAAAATCTTTGCTCTTCCCATCCGGGCGCAGTCCGCCCTTTATGATTTACAACTCTGTGGCAAGGAAGGTTATCCCCTGTTCCCGATGACAATAATCTCCCCACCATACGGGAGTTTTGCGGCCTGCCTGCCAGAAGCGCAAGCATCCCATAAGTACAAACTTTGCCTGAGGGGATCTCAGCTATAATGCTTTTTACTTTTTCATAAAAATCTTTTTTGTTAAAATCCATAACATCAAACATTTATTCATTATACAGCTTAACTTAAATATACAAAAGTTTTAAATAAAAAAGGGGCTATTGCGTAGCCCCTTTTAAAAATTATCTACAATAAGTTAATATTAATATCCAAGCTCGATCATTGCATCTGCAACTTTCTTGAAGCCTGCAATATTAGCACCCTTAACATAGTTGATATAATCGCCGCTTTTTCCTTCTTTTATACAAGCGCCATGAATGTTTATCATAATTGTTTTAAGTTTTGCATCAACTTCTTCTGCTGACCATGAATACTTCATTGAGTTCTGGCTCATTTCAAGACCAGATGTAGCTACGCCGCCTGCGTTAGCTGCTTTTCCTGGAGCAAATGGAATTTTGCTATTGATGAATTCAGTAACAGCTTCTGCTGTACATCCCATGTTGGATACTTCAATAACATATTTTACGCCATTGGCAATAAGTTTTTTAGCATCATCAAGGTTAAGCTCATTCTGGAATGCGCACGGACATGCCATGTCAACTTTAACTTCCCATGCTTTTTTACCGGGGAAGAATTTTGCGCCGAATTTTTCAGCATAAGGAGCAACAATATCTTTGTTTGAATTTCTGAGCTCAATCATATAATCCCATTTTTCTTTTGTTCCTACCCCTTTTTCATCATATACATATCCATCAGGACCAGATATTACTACAACTTTTGCGCCAAGCTCTGTTGCTTTGATACATGCACCCCATGCAACATTTCCGAAACCTGAAACAGCAATTGTTTTCCCTTTCATTGTATCGCCTTTTGCTTTTACCATTTCATCAGCAAAATACATTGCCCCATATCCTGTTGCTTCTGGTCTTATAAGAGAACCACCCCACTTAATACCTTTTCCAGTAAGTACTCCGGTATTTTCATCTTTAAGTCTTTTGTACTGGCCATACATATAACCAATTTCTCTTCCGCCTACACCAATATCTCCTGCAGGAACGTCTGTTTCAGGACCAATATATTTCTGCAATTCTGTCATAAAAGAGCGGCAGAATCTTAAAATTTCTGCATCTGATCTTCCCTTTGGATTAAAGTCTGATCCACCTTTTCCTCCACCCATTGGCAGTGTTGTAAGGCTGTTTTTGAATGTCTGCTCAAAACCAAGGAATTTAAGTGTTCCAAGTGTTACGCTGGGATGGAATCTTATACCACCCTTATAAGGGCCTATAGCATTATTGAACTGAACCCTGTATCCCTTGTTCACCTGAACATCACCATTATCATCTTCCCATTCAACTTTGAAAGAAATAGTCCTGTCAGGTTCTGTAATTCTTTCCAATATTTTAGCTTTTACATAAACAGGATTACCATTAACAATATCAATAATTGATTCTACAACTTCTTTTGCAGCCTGGATAAATTCCGGCTGAGCAGGATTCTTTTTTTCAAGGTCTGCCATAAACTCATTAAGGTTATACATTTTTTAATTGCTCCTTTTTTTCTTTTTATAATAAGGTAGGTTATTATTATCTTATTATCTATTACAATATTTAATCATATTATCCAAACTCGTCAAGCCCGGAAGGGACTACAAAAGCATAATATTAAAATTATTGATATTATTGATAGATAAGCAAAGAAATATTATTCTTAAAAAATGAATGAACCATATGGCATTGTATATAATTTTAAAGAAACACCTTTTGAAAAGCTTATGCAGAAAAGAATCAGCAATATACTTCTTATCTGCAGCCAATATGACAAATTCATGCTGGATGAAGATGGCAGGATAGATGAGCAGCTTTTTCAGGAATATGTATCTCTAAACCTAAGGCAACCCCCAAGATTTACTCATGTTTTAAATGAAGAAGAAGCTTTTTTAAAGCTTGAAAGCGATAAATATGATCTTGTTATAAGTATGCTTAGCTACAAAGGGGCGCTTGTGTTTGACTTTGCCGATAAGGTAAAAGAAGCATATCCAGATATACCTGTTGTTGTCTTAAGCCCATTCTCAAAAAACATCTATCCGCAAATAGAGGCTATTGAAACTACAAAAGCAGATTATATATTTTCCTGGTTGGGAAATACTAGGCTTCTTCTTGCAATTGTAAAACTTATAGAAGACAAGATAAATGTCAAAGATGATGTAGAGACAGGCAATGTACAGGTTATTATTCTTGTAGAAGATTCAATCAGATATTATTCAAGCTATCTTCCAAATATTTACATGGCACTTTATAAACAGGCAACAAGAATAATGGAAGAAGGGCTAAACCAATATGAAAAAAATATGAGGATGAGGGGCAGACCCAAAATTCTACTTGCAACAACTCTCGAAGAAGCAATAGCTCTTTACAACCAATATAAACAAAATATTTTGGGAATAATATCAGATATAGGTTATAAAACAAGCCACAATAAGAGTGAAAAAGAAGATCCTCAGGCAGGTCTTAAATTATGCAAAATTATTAGGGAAGAAAACCAGGATGTTCCAATACTCCTGCAGTCTGCCCAGGTGGAGTTGGAGAAAGAATCAAAAAAATACAATGCATCATTTATATGGAAAAACTCTGAAACTCTCTTAAAAGAGCTGCGAGCTTATATTATAGAAAGTTATGGCTTTGGAGATTTTGTCTTCAATGACAAGAATAATTTTCCGCTTGCAAAAGCAGGCAATCTAAAAGAGCTACAGGAAAAACTTGAAGTTATTCCCGGTGAATATTTAACAAATCATATCAGCGAAAACCGTTTTTCAAAATGGCTTAGAGCAAGAGCGCTATTTTCACTTGCTGATATTTTTAGACCAATACAGATTACAGATTTTCATGACTCGCCTGATGAGACAAAAGGACAACTTGTAAATATAATAAAACTCTACCGCGAGTTCACAGGAAAAGGTTCTATAGCAAGTTTTGACAATAACAGATTTGATGAGTTTACTTTTTTCTCAAGGATCGGAGATGGTTCTTTGGGAGGCAAGGGAAGAGGCCTTGCATTTATAAATTCAACACTTAAAAACAAAGATCTTATATTTAAGTATAAGGGAATAAATATAACAATCCCCAAGACAATTGTAATATCAACTTCTGTTTTTGAAGATTTTATGGAACAGAATGATCTCTACAGCATGGCTTATCATACAAATAACGATGATATAATATTAAAATGTTTTCTTGTAGCAAATCTTCCTGAATATTTAAAAGAAAATATAAAAGCTTTCTTAAATATTATGAAAACACCTATTGCAGTACGCTCGTCCAGTCTTCTCGAAGATTCACTATATCAACCTTTTGCCGGTATATATGCAACATATATGCTTCCAAACAGCAGCAGTGACTTTACAGCAAGATGCCTTCAGATGGAACAGGCAATAAAATGTGTCTATGCTTCTACATATTTTAGAAAAAGCAAGACTTATATTTCTGCAACAAAAAATGTTATTGATGAAGAAAAAATGGCTGTAGTTATTCAGGAGCTTATTGGAAAACAGAATGAAAACTATTATTATCCTGATTTTGCAGGTGTTGCAAAATCGTATAACTATTATCCTCTAACAAGCGAAAAAACAGAAGAAGGCATTGCTGAAATAGCTGTAGGGCTTGGTAAAATTGTAGTAGATGGCGGCACCAGGGTAAGATTTAGCCCTGCGCATCCTAAAAAAGTTCTCCAGTTTTATTCAGCAGACTCAACAATCAAATCAAGCCAAAAAAAGTTTTTTGCACTGGATCTTTCTCCCAACAGTTTTAATCCTTCAATAAATCAAGAAAGCTCCACCCCACTTCTTGATATAAAAGAAGCAGAGAAAGCAGATGCGTTTAAATATATGGCTTCTACTTTTGATATGCAAAACCAAATGATAAAAGATACGGTTTTGGAAGAAGGGCCAAAATTTGTAACATTTGCCGGAATATTAAAATATGGAATTTTTCCTATTGGTAAAATATTACAAAACCTTCTTGGTATTGGAAAAGATTCGATAAACTGCCCTATTGAAATAGAATTTGCGGTTAATTTAAGCTCTTCTTCATCTCAACCTCATACATTCAGCTTCTTGCAGATAAGGCCAATTGTCGAAGGGGAAGAGGCTGCGGATCTCCAGATTGATAACTACAAAAAAGAAGAAATCATAATTCAGTCAAACAAAGCTTTGGGTAACGGAAAGTACAAAGATATTTCTGATTTTATTTATATTAAACCTGAAAGTTTTGATCCTTCACAAACAATGAAAATAGCTGCTGCTCTTGAGAAAAGAAACAGCGAGATGGTTTCAAAAAAATTAAATTATATATTGCTTGTTCCGGGAAGGTTGGGGTCAAGCGATCCATGGCTGGGAATTCCCGTATCATGGTCACAAATAAGCAGCGCAAGGGTTATAATAGAAACTGGGTTGAAAAATTTTCAGGTTGAGCCAAGCCAGGGCACTCACTTTTTTCACAATATTACTTCTTTGGGAATAGCATATTTTACAATAAATCCCACACATGAAGATGGTTATTGTGATTTTAACTATTTAGATAATTTACCTGCAGAATATGAAGATGAAATCATCAGGCATATAAAATTTAAAAAGCACCTTCTTGTAATTGCTGATGGGAAAAAGAGGGAAGGAATAATTATAAAGCCAAACTATTAATTGGAGCAGGATAAAAATATGACAAAAGAAAATATCATCAAAAAAATAAAATCTTTTACAGAGCAATCTGAATCAAATTTTGTCAGCAAAGAAAAAGCATTGTCCCCCAACCTTGTGGGGATGAAAATTTATGATCCTCCTTTGGTTGCTTTTGCATCTGCATCAGATGAGCTCTTTTTAAAAATGAAAGAACCTGAAGCAATAGGGAGCCATTTTATGACTCCATTAGAATGGATTGCCAATGCAAAGACAGTAATTTCTATTTTTTTTCCATCCACTGATAATATCAGAGAAAGCAACAAGCAGGATATGTTGTGGCCATCCAATGAGTGGATGCATGGTCGCATTGAAGGACAATCTTTTATCAAAAATTTATGTCTCTATTTAAAATCAGAACTTGAGATTAGTGGCTATGATGCAATATCTCCCTCTTTT
The DNA here is from genome assembly GCA_009783755.1 of Spirochaetaceae bacterium. Lineage (GTDB taxonomy): Bacteria > Spirochaetota > Spirochaetia > CADAEX01 > CADAEX01 > WQTU01. The sequence goes on along the minus strand of WRCW01000044.1, from coordinate 7,106 downwards.
GACAACCGTTTTATTTCTGTTGGTGAAAAAGGGATGGAGATCGAAGATAAAAAAGTTTTTTTCACATCTAACTGGTCTGAACGACATATTGCTTATGTATGCGGGCATGGTACTTTTGGATTATCAAAAGGGTTGATTACAGAAAAAGGGATGGCAGGGAGATTTGGGAGCGTTATAACATCTCTGGAGATAAAACCAGATACAAGGAAATATGATTCCACTTATGAATATTGTACCATGTGCGGAAAGTGTATTAAAAATTGCCCAGCGCATGCTATTAATAAAGAGGAAGGCAAAAATCATTTTATCTGTTCAAAATTTCTTGATACTGTTCTGGAAAAACATAAGCCATGGTATGGATGCGGCAAATGTCAGGTTAATGTCCCCTGTGAAAAAAGGGTCCCAAATAAATTTGCAAGGTAGGTAAATCCTTACCTCGAATGTTCTATTCAAATACTATTCCAATCCAGAACTCACTATCGCTATTGTCTTGTGCAATAAGTCCAATATCAACATTTGCAGTAGTTTCCGCTACCAGCCATTTGATATCATGGGCTTCAAAGCGAGCGCCCTGACCTGCGACATCAGCAAGACCCATTGCATGACTATACTGACGCGAGACCATCATTGCAGCTCGGATATCTGCTTTTGCAAGTATGACAGCCAAAAGCATTGCGCGACTGTCGCAATCTCCCCGTCCTTCTGTTACTGCTGTTACTATATTTACAAAATCGCTTCCATTTAAATTTCTCTCATATTTAAAACCTTGCACAAGTTTAAGGGCTCTTTGAGCAAATGCTCTTTTTTCCTCAACACCAGAGGAAGGAGGTCCGCCCCAGCTACGCACAATAATAGATGCAGCATCCTCTATACGGGCAAAAGAATCACGATAGATAAAACGATAAAAACGGATCCATGCTTGTTTCCAGTACGGAGATTCAACATAACTGCTAAGCACCTTGAATTCGCGATCAACTAAAACTTGCGCAGCTTCAGCATCATTTTCTCTTATATTTGCACTAACTCCAGAAAGGGCAAGAGGAACTCGTTTTTGCTCTCCTCTTGGATAACTGTATTCCATAATTGGACCTGGATAGCGCCGTTCTTCAGCAGTTGGACTGATTGAATCCAACACCGACATATGAAACAAATTCATATCTTTTCCAACAGCATTATAAGAAAGGGCAAGAAGCATTGGGACAACCTTATTTGGAGATGACCCAAGAGTTACACAGAAACCCCAGCCAGTGTTATTTGCAAAATTCAGTTCAAGAATAGCTGCTTGCTTACCATGGTAACTAAAAAAATCAACACTGCCGCTATTTCCAAGCTTGCGATTCACATCATCAACTGCCTCTTTTATGGATTTATATGTGCCATTATAAACAATAAGATCAAAGAATAAACCATCAGCCCTGCTAAAGGAAAACTTGTCTTTGCCATCTCCACCAATGTAATCATAGCCTTCCGGGAGATCTATGCCAAAACCCCAGGTTGGAGAGGAGAACGCTTCTGCAAAGATAAAGGTTGGAATAAAAAACAGTAATAATAAAATTCGCTTCATACTGATATTATCGGAAAAAAGAGGGACATGCATAACTTAAGTAAAAGTGCAGAATTAAAGGAAAGATCTTTTATATACCTGCAAGGAGTTTGTTATGAAAAAGATCTTTCCTGGTTCTAAATTTGTTTTGATGCCTTTCTATTGGCTCAGAGAATCCAATCTTTCCAAAGCCCAGTAAGTATATTTACGGACGCGACTGTCCGGATCATTTTTCAAATTTTCAAGAACTTCCTGGCTATGGGAACTTTTCAGCTTTTCCAGAGCTTTAACTACACACACGCGTACTTCCTCATCAGGATCTTTCGCAGCAAGAACAAGACCCCGGAAAGCAGGCAGTGTCTCTAAAAGCGAAAGGAACATAGCTGCTTCTCTTCTAATCTTTGCATCCTTGTTTAAAAGCTGTCTTTTGGTTTCGTCAACAAACCCTGTCTCTTCAAGAATTTTTACAAGATATGGTTTTAAAGAGGCAACTTCTGATTTAAGCATTTCAATAATTTGAGGTTCAGCTTTTTTCCCTTGTGCTTTGAAAACAGGAATTAATTTTTCTCTTAGCTGCGGCTCTGCATCCCTGAAAATCTCAACCAGTTGTGTAATATCGCGCCTTGCTACTCTCATTGCAAGGGCTTTTACAACATATTCACTTAACTCGACGAAAGAATCCAAAACAGAAACAAGAATTTTTATCCCCTCTGGGTTTGAAGAGTCTCCTAATCCATTAATAACAGATATTTTTACCGCATCAATTTCACCGGGATCAGATACGATATTTTTCAATATTTCCATGGCAGCAGCATTGCCATGCTTTGCGATAACTTCCGCTGTAGTAACGCGCACTCTTTCAATTGGATCATGCAGCATAGAAGTTTCCTGATTAAGAAGTTTTATTTCTCCAAATCCCAAAAGCGCTTTAATTGCCGCAACACGAACATCAGGATCAACGTCTTTTAAAGAAGCACTGATTTGTTTTAAAAACTTTTCGTTTTCTGTTATTGGGAGAATGGTAATTAAAGAAGCGCGTACCTTCGCATCTGGTGATTCAAGGAGAAGCTTTACTTTTTCCTCAAACACTTCTTTCGGATAATTGGCGATCAGCCGGGCAAATTCTTCTGCTTCATCCAGGGTTAGTGTTGGAAGGCTTTCCAATATCCTAAGGAGACAGAATGGACAGCGCAGAGCGCCCAGAATTTTTAATGCCGAGATACGCACCACATGGGGATGAACTACACGACTGCCATTAAGTATTTGAAATACCTTTGAGAAAATTATATCCGGACTGAATGTCCCCAACACCTTAAGCAGTTCATCTCTTGAGGGGAAATTAATATCTTCCAGAAAACGAAAAAGATTGGGAACAAATAGTGCTTCGGCTTTTCTGGGGATTTTGGGCAAAATAACATCCAAGAAAGCCTTATCCTTCTCCCTGCGTAAAAGTTCTTCTACAAATATTTCCAGAGATTTAGAATCTCCGCTATTAGCAACTGCTTCCAAAGTTTTTTTATAGATTTCAATATTAGAAGGTTCAAGCTTCTTGTTATTGAAAAAATCAAATACTTTTTTTTCTAAATAGCAAACATTCTCTTGCGGACTCCCAATAGAGGATAAAAGCCTGGCAACAACCAGCAGGGGCGCTCCATCACCGGATGAATAATTTTTAAGAAAACCGGAAACATTAACTTTTAGAGCTTTTTGCAAAATAGAGACACTGTGTTCTATAGTACCTGGATCATCAAGTGTATTTTTTTCCAAAAGAGAGGTAAAGACACCGCATTTATCCAGAAAAAAAGCTGCAGGGAAACAAATCTCTTTATTTGAGCTCTCCAAAGAAAGTAAAGCAAAGTTTTTATCTTCCTGACAATCAGGATCAAGCAACTCAAGAACACGGGCGCTTTCATTATTATCCAGGGTTACATCTTTCAGGTTATAGCGATCCATAAATTCATTTGCAATGCGTTTGCGCGCTACTTCGCGTACTTCGAACACAGGATCATGGATCAGTTTTTCCCACAACACTTCCCAGGTTTTATCAGGACCAAAGGAGAATTTTTCTGTAAGAATTTTTCTTATGAGTGGATGCGGATCCAAAAGACCACTCTCCATATCTCTTTCTGTAAGATTTTCCTGATCAAGGAGTAAAATTCGGTATGCAAAATAGCGGGCGAACCACTCCGGCTCTCCTGTCAGTTCCTTTAAGAGCGCAGCATTATTCTCAAGAAACATCCTGCCAAAAGATGGATCAAATTCTTCTCCCCTGCACGATCCAGCCAAAAGACGTATAACTTTCTCATCGCCTTCTTTATGCATCCAGTTTATAAAGACTTTTTGCAGACGGGAATACTGTCCTGCTCTAATGAAAGCCTTAAACAAAGAACAAGCAGGACAATATAAAAGAACACGCAGCAAATCTGCGGACACAGGCAAAGCCGAGTGTGTAAGTTTTTGCACCCACCTGTCTGCAAGCCCAGTTTCCAGGACAACCTGCGGCCCCATTTTCCGAGTATATCTTTCCATGCGTTTCGAATAACGGATCAACTTCTCGGGCGAATAATGCAATCCAAATTTTCTTATAGCTTCCTTATGCTGCTGCTCATCCTGCCGTGTATTTATAATCCTGCGCAAACGAGCCTTAAATATTCTTGTTTTTATATACCAGATTATAAAAAGCAAAAGAAGAAACAACGCCACAGGCGCCGCGATATATAACCAGGAAGGGATATTGATTCCAAATAATGTATCAAAATACTTTGCCATAATCTTTTTCCTTTTTTATAAAATATTATTTTAAGCTCAAAACATTATATATCTGTATTGGCTTTTCCTTACCTTTAACGCGTACAGCAGGTCTTTCTTCAAAACGAAATTTTTCTCCTAGCATGCTTCGCGTACTATGAGAAATTACAACTTCATCAGCTCCTGCAACACCCTCAAGCCGCGCTGCAAGATTGACTGTATCACCGATCACAGAATAATCCATGCGTTGCATACTTCCCAGATTTCCTGCTACCAGAGGACCTGTGTTTATCCCTATCCCTATACGCAAACCTGATGCACCTTTGTTAAAAAATTTTCTTCTTGCCGAGTGTACCATGTTCTGGATGGCAAGAGCGCAGGAGACAGCATTAAATGCATCTTCTTTTTCCGGCAACATGGGAGCTCCCCACACAGCCATAATACAGTCGCCGATAAATTTATCGATAAACCCTTTATATTTCGCAACATATTCAACTGCAACGCTAAAGTATTCATTCAGGATTTCTACAATCTCCTCAGGCTCACGCTTTTCAGAATAACTTGTATATCCCCGTATATCTGCAAAGAAAACAGTAGCAATTCTTTTATCTCCGCCCAGTTTTAATTTATCTGGTGTTTCTATCAAGCTATCCACAACCTCTTGAGACATGTAACGGCAGAACATATCCTTGATAACACGCCGCTCTTCGCTTACAGCATGAACAGCCTGCTTTAATTCTTTTTCGCGGGTCTGGTTGCTGAAAAGAAGGGTCAATCCCTCTTTCTTGCCGCGTGGTGTTTTAAGCGGCGTAACATTAAGCGAGTAATCCAGCTCCTTTCCATCGCTGCGATAGATCCCTTCAAGTCCCATAATTTCTTTTCCGCTTTCCAGGCTTTTAACAATATTTTTTATCGTTGAAGGAGAAAGAGCATTTTTAAAAATATTTTCTATACTGCGCCCAAGATCATTTTCCTTAAGCCCCATTGATTCAGCTGCACTTTCATTAAAATAATATATATGCCCCTCCGGGTCGGTCGTAATGATCATATTTGTCATGGAGTTAAAAACATTCTCCTGATATCGCTCAAGGGAATCGATTTTTCTATCAGATTCACGCGTCTCGTCAAAAAGCCGCGATGTCTGCATTGCTCCGCCTGCAAGCTTTGTGTAGAAATCCAAAAAGTGAAACCTGCTGCGATTAAAAAAACCAGGAGTTACAGAAGCGCTAAATAAAACGCCAATCTCACGCGGAGGACTTACAATCGGAAGAGCCATTCCACTTTTCATTTCCGGGTTAATAAGAACTTCTTTTAAAAAAGATGGAGCTTCATGCCGTTGCTTACCTGCTGAGCTCTTATTGTTAAAAACCAGAGCTTCCCGGCAATCCCGCAAAAAGCCAATAAGCTCACTCGATCCTGAAATAGTTTCAGGAACAGAATAACTTCCCCTTTTTAAAACCAGTTTCAGGTCGCTCTTCTGTTCCTCTGGATTTTTTAAGACATAAAAAGCTGTAAGATCTACACGGGAAATATCCTGAGCCTGCTGAACAAGGACATTAACAAGATCTTTAAAATTCGTTTCCCGAACCAGCAGAGAGCCTGCCCGCACCAGATCCTGTTCTGTTGGCAAGGTTGTGTTATCTATTATTGAAATCAGTGAAGGTTTTTTTAACTGCGATGTGTTTTTCATAACAAACTAAATTATAGCATCATATAGGAATTTTTGAAAGAAAAACTTTTAGTAAAAGAGTGGAGTTCGTCTGTTCTTTTTATTGCTAATATATTTGGACAAACTCATCTTTCAGTAATGATTGTCCTGCCCCTGATCAAGGAGAATTTTTACAACATAATTTACCCATTCGATTGACTCAAATATTTCTTATATGTAATATTTTGCTATGAGCAAATATCCGTTTAAACAAATTGAAAAAAAGTGGCAACAATATTGGGAAGATAATAAAACCTTTAAAGTAACAGAAGACCCTAAAATTCCTGCTGAAAAAAGAAAATATATACTTGATATGTTTCCCTATCCATCTGGAGCAGGTCTCCATGTAGGCCATCCGGAAGGGTATACAGCAACAGACATATATTCAAGATTTTTAAAAATGAATGGGTATGCGATACTTCACCCAATGGGCTTTGATTCTTTCGGCCTTCCTGCTGAAAATTATGCAATACAGACAGGGACACACCCAAAAATTTCAACAGAAAAAAACATAAACCGCTTTCGGGAACAGATAAAATCTTTTGGATTCTGCTATGACTGGGACAGGGAAGTATCAACCCATACCAGCGATTATTACAAATGGACACAATGGATTTTCCTTAAGCTCTATGAGAAAGGACTTGCATACGAAGCAGAAATGCCTATCAACTTCTGCCCTTCCTGCAAGACAGGGCTTGCTAACGAAGAAGTAAAAGAAGGCAAATGCGACAGATGCAACACTCAGGTTGTAAGAAAAAGCATAAGGCAATGGATGCTTAAAATAACAGAATATGCAGAAAGGCTTCTTGATGATCTTGAAACTCTTGACTGGTCAGAAGCTATAAAAACCATGCAGAGAAACTGGGTGGGAAAAAGCGAAGGGGCAAATGTTATATTCCAGATAGATGGGAATAGCGATAGCATCGAGGTATATACAACAAGGCCAGACACGCTCTTTGGAGCAACATACATGGTACTTTCTCCCGAACATCCTCTTGTTACAAAAATCACAACACCTCAGCAGAAAAAAGATGTAGATACATATATAGAACAGGCAAGTCACAAGAGCGATCTTGAAAGAACAGATCTTGCAAAAACAAAGACAGG
>WRCW01000043.1 GCA_009783755.1 Spirochaetaceae bacterium | reverse complement strand
TAACGGCGCAAAAAGAACAATACGTTTGCCGTATATTTTTTCTTTTATCTTTTTTGCACTGTTATATATTCTGTTTAATATTTCATTATCTGTTACTTCAAGAAGCACTGCTGCTTCCCTGTGGGTCAATCCCTGACAGGATTCAGCTTTTTCAAGAATAAGATCTACTGCATTTTTTGATGTTGCAAGCATTTTTGCTTCATCTATTGCAGATAAAATTTCTTCGTGATCTATAAACTCATTAGAATCCATTGATTTTGGATTATACATATTTGCTCCTGTGCTTTATTGCGACATCCTGTCGCTGCACAGGACACGACGTCCGTGTCGTAGCCCCGTGCTTTATTGCGACATCCTGTCGCTGCACAGGACACGACGTCCGTGTCGTAGCCCCGTGCTTTATTGCGACATCCTGTCGCTGCACAGGACACGACGTCCGTGTCGTAGCCCCGTGCTTTGTTGCAAGCCAACAAAATTGGCTTGCATAGTATGACGACTTTACTTTTCAACACTTTTGGTAATCATTGATTTTACAGATATATTAGATATTCTGCCGAGTTTCCCTGTAATGGCGCTGATATCATCATTACTGCCATCAACAATCAATGATATAACAGATACTTTTCGCTCTCTGTAAGGTAAACCCATTCTTCCCACGATAAGCTCTGAGTATTCATGTAAAATAGCATTAACTTTATCAACAGCTGATAAATCTTCGATTACAATACCTATAATACCTATTCTTTTATCCATACGATCCCCCTTAAAATAATTGGATTTTTAAACTGGTTAATATTCAGACTGATTTTTGGTGTGTCATGGTGAAATTCGGAGTAAAAAAAACCTTTCCAGGAATTCAGGAAAGGTGCAAAACATCAAAATAACACACATTGATGAATGCGTGGCTTTCTGCTTAGAATTTCCTTACAGTCAGTAGAATATATAACCATGCTCTCCAGGCACACATATGTGCGAGAAGAAACATTGTTTTTAGCCTTTAAAAGGCCACCGTTTTCTATCTTTAAGATACATTAGATATTTTTTTTTGTCAAATAGTTTTTATAATGTATAATACTAATTAATAAAAAGGTAATAATCCTGATTAAGGAGAAAAAATGAAAACAAAGAGAAGATCGATAGTAAAGAATTGGTTGTTTTGCCTGATTCTCTTGAGTGTATTTTTTGGTTGTAATAATAGATCTAAAAGTGAAGGAGATAATGTTATATTGACCAAAATAGAAGGATCACAGTTGACTTATCTCTTACCTTCTCCTAAAACCAATGGGAATATAAGTGTGGAAAAAGCATTGGCAAACCGGCGTTCGCAGAGGCTTTTTCAAAATAAAGCAATATCAGCAGACCAGTTATCCCAAATTTTATGGGCTGCTTATGGAATCACAAAACCTGTTACAGAGTATCAGTTCTTAAGAGGAGGATTTCGTACAGCTCCTTCTGCAGGTGCGCTCTATCCTCTGGAGATTTATGCGATCATCGGAAAGGTGGATGGGATAGAACCAGGTGCATATAAATATATTTCCGAAGATCATAAAATTGTAAGGGTCATAGACAAAGATGTAAGGGATGAACTTAGCGAAGCTGCAATGGGGCAGAGAATTGTAAGAGAAGCGCCTGTAACAATTTTTTACAGCGCTATATTCAGCAGAACCACAGAGAAATATGGCGAACGTGGCTATAGATATGTATTTATTGATTTAGGTCATTCTGCCCAAAATATTTATTTACAAGCAGAAGCGCTGCAATTAGGCGCTTGTGCGATCGGCTCGCTTAAAGACAATAGAGTAAGCCAAATACTAAAACTTCCTGCAGAGGAAGAACCTCTATCTCTTATGGTGATAGGGTATTTTAACCCAGTGGGTAAAATCAATAAATTTTCAAATACCTATGCTTTTTGAATATTACCAGCGTATTCATATCTCATCAGAGCTATAGACTTTGGAGTTTACAGAGTGGAATAGAGAATGTGATCTACTTGACCGAGTAGGCGAGAAAAGGACTCTATATCTGCATACTTCTTTCATTAATTAAGTGTGGATTGTAATAGACAGCTTGGCAAGAGATATTTTAAGGGGTTATTTTTCTGGACAAATAGACGCTTTTAAACTTGCTTTGAATCATGTCAAAGATATTGTGAAAAACATGAGGAGGGCGTATCAAAAAAATAATGAAGCAAAAAAGAAAAATCTGCTACGGCTGTTAAGCATCTTGGCGGATCTAGCAACCGTAGCATGGTTTATCCTTATAGTAATTAGATACATATAGACTAGCGGGTAGAAAACCAGTATAATTAAATATATCAACTTATGGAGGCAAAATTAATGGATATTTTAACAGTTGGAATTATATTGTTTGTAGTCGGAATTACTTTAAGGTTTATTTTAAAGAGAATAACAAAATAAAAAAAATGCCAGAGTTATCTGGCATTTTTTTTTGGTGGTGGGGCATGGAATCCACGACTATAGCATAAGACTTTGAACAATATGAAAACGTATGAAGAAGAATATAGCGAATTAGTAGAATGGTGCAAAAAAGCTGTCGCTGAAGCTGATGAAGAAATTAAAAAACTTCCCTATATGGGTGGTGGGTATGATGACAGAGCTTCGTATATTAAAAATCCAGTATGGCATGAGTGGAATAGAAGATTAGTACAATTAAAAATTAAACACAATATTACTTTTTCAAAAAAAGATGAAGAAATGAAAAAGAAATATAATTTATAAATTATCCATAGTTTTCAGGAGCGGCTATAGTTTGTAAATAAGGAGTAAAGAATTTTATTTTTATTCTTTATTTGTCATAATTTTGAGCATATCTATCTAATACTTCATATTCAACCTTTCCTTAGCTATTTTGTGGCTTTGGTTAGAATACCGGGATTGTCAACAGCGTATTTTAAAACATCTGCCATAATACCAGTATAGCCATTCCCTAAGGATTTATACTTATTCAATATATCTGGTTGAATACGAATAGTTACTGTTAAACGCCGTTTTTGTCTATTCATTTCCGCTCTTTGCAGAGCAAATTCTTTTAATGCTTCTGGTGTTGATTCAGGACAGTCGGCAGTGTATACGATTGGATGCTTTGCAGCTTCTTTTAATTCTGCTTTGATCCTTTTCATTTCCTCTTTAGAGGGCTTTTGTCCAGCCCTTACCGTCGATTTGATAATACCCATTATAGCTTTTCCTTTCCGCCTTATCTGCAAGGCGTGCAGATATAATAAATTTGCTTCTCTTTCGCTCTGTATAAACGACAAAGAGAACCCTGTTAACCATGCCGATAGTTTGGAGTCGTTCCTCTTCTGATGTATTATTTTCGCTTCTATCAAGGCGTTCCAGCCTTTCGGGATCAGAAAAAACGTATTGCGCTGTCTCAAAGCTTACCTTATGTTTTTCAAGGTTGATTTTCGCTTTTTTGCTATCCCATTCAATCCCGTCTATTGGCATAGTTATATTGTCTTACAAAATGTGTTACGTGTCAAGAGGCTTTTATGTGTGATTAAATTTTCTCACTTGTATCGTTTGGGATAAATACAATAATAAGCAGCATAATATAATGAATAATTAAAATAGTATAAAGATTTACAGAGCATATTAATATTGGAGGTGGGGGGAGTTGAACCCCCGTCCTAGAGAGTGAAACATAAATATCTACAGGCTTATCCGCTACTTTATTTTGGAAAAAACTTGGCGTAGCAGCTGACCTTGTTTTTCCCTTATTCTGCTAAATGTCCTGTTATTCCGCAGAAAATTAATAACAGCAAGCCTCGGTTTATTACAAGCAAATCCGAACTTCGAAGCAGCATTTCGGGTGCCCGTTAGCAGCAACTAAGCTGCTAAAGCGTATTCTGCGTTGTTAGCAGTTATTTTTTTGCCCATTTAAAGAGGTAGGCTCTCTACCTGCAACCTATGCCCCGACAGATCCCCAGTCGAAACCATTTTCACCCCCGTTTAAACAGGAGTTAAATCATAAGTTGTTTATATGATAATAATTTTACTTATAAAAATCAAGCCCCGCATATCAGTATAAGTGATTACCACAAAGTTTAATTTGCTTGAAATGGGTATTATTATCAGATAGGATAACTTGTACAATAAAGAACTATAAAAAGTGGGTAGTTTTTGTTTATAGGTATTATCTATTCCATAGTAATTCTTGTCGCATGTATTTTAGGCGCGATAGTTGGTCTTAGCGGCGGTCTCTTTTTTCGTCCCATCTTCGATGCCATAGGTCACCATAATGTAATGAACATTGGCTTTTTTGCAAGTACTGCTATCCTGTTCATGGCTATAGTCTCTACCATAAAAAAAATCCAGGATGGTACAAAAATCAACCCAAGAATCGCTATATTGATCTCCCTGGGCGCAATTTTGGGTGGTGTGATCGGTAATCTTCTGCTGGAACATCTTCTTGCTTTTTTCCCAAATGAAACTGCTGTCCAATTCATACAAATAGCACTGACAGTAATGGTGCTCATTATTTCCCTGATCTTCACTGCTAAAAACAATCTGCATTATGAATTAAAAAATAATGTCATAATTATCACTCTTGGTATATTACTGGGCACCATTGCTTCTTTTTTGGGTATAGGTGGCGGTCCCTTAAATGTTCCCATATTCATGATTTTCTTTGGTTTGGGAATTAAAGATGCCACAGCCTATTCAATTGTCATCATTCTATTTGCCCATCTCTCGCGTCTGATAACGCTGGGGCTGACTGTGGGTTATTTTTACTTTGATCTTGCAATTCTTCCCTATGTGATAGTTGCAGCTTCGCTCGGCGGGCTGATAGGCGCCAAGCTAACTAAAGTATTTTCTGACAAAACAGTAAAGCGGCTGTTCCAGGCAACACTCTGCCTGGTTATGCTGTTAAATATAGCAAGCGGTCTGATTCTTTTATAAAGCAGTTAAAAAAGAAAGGGAAAATCAATATTTGCTTTTTATTTCCCTTAATGTTTCGCGGTCTGTGTCTCTCTCTTTTATCGATTCTCTTTTATCAAAAACTTTTTTACCTTTTGCAATGCCGATCTCAATTTTTACTTTGCCTTTTTTCAGATAAACTTTTAAAGGGACAAGGGTGTACCCTTTTTCAGCCACTTTTCTCCCAAGTTTTTTTATTTCCGAAGCATGAGCAAGAAGCCGTCTTTCCCTTATGGGGTTATGGTTATGTATATTCCCAAAATCGTAAGGAGAAATATTAAACCCTACAAGCCATAGTTCTCCATCTTTTACCTTGCAGTATGAATCAGAATATGAAAACTTATTGATCCTTATTGATTTGACCTCTGTTCCTCTTAGCTCAATACCGCACTCAAGAGTATCTTCGATTGCATAATTGAATCTTGCTTTTTTATTAACAGCGAGAATTTTTACATTAGTATCAGCTTTTGCCATTTTATTTTAGATTCTCCGATACTAAAGCTACCCTGAATCCTGTAAAAGGGGTACACCAGTTAGGAGGTTGCGATGCTCTTGTAAATGGTTTTACCTCATCAGCTTTGTTTGCCCAGCTTCCACCGCGTACAGATTTTTCTATACCATCAAGATTATTATGCCCTGCAGAAGGTAAAGAACTATTCGAAAGTTTAGTAGCATAGCATCTTTCAGGATTAATATAATCAGCATAATTAAACCAGTTTGAACACCAGTCCCATAAAACATTATTCATCATATTGAGAATATTCCCTGCATTCTTCTGAGCAACTTCCCACATATATTCATCAGGGATCACTGCTTTTAAATTGTTGATATTTATTTTTTTTGTTAACCATTGGCAGTATGCTTCTGCAGCATACCACGAAATATTATACACAGGGGCATTCATGTCGCTGTTTATTGGATTATTATCGCCTGCCCAGTGGCTAAGGTATGAATTAGTTGCAAGATTATTTTCAATAAGTTTTTTTATATTGCTCCTGTTCCATGAAGGGTTTTCATTAATAAAATCAAGAAATTCGCGATTGGTTATTTTATTCTCTGCAATGTAGAATTTCTCAAAAGCAAGATAATTGCTGTATGAAGGGGCAAGGTCATGATTATTAATACTGATTCTTGTTTGAGGGTATTCTCCTGTAAAATAATTTCCTTCAGGTATTGCTGCAAATCTTTTGCCTGCAACTGTTTCCGAATGAACAGCGGATTTTCCGCTTTTATTTTGGGAAATATCTTTTTGTTTAAAACCCTGCATCCTTTTATTATCAATAGCAAGTATAAAATTATCCCTGGCATCCATATTCAATAAGTTTGGATCTTTTACTATTGAAAACAAGTGGATCATCAGAGAAGGATTTTCTGAAAAACTTTCAGCATAATATAAAAGAGAATCAATTATATCAGAAGGGAGAAGCGCTTTATTGCCATTTCTATAAAGAAGAACCCCTTTTATAAAATCTTTAAAAAGATTTTCGCTTGTAATATTTTTAAAACATTTTTCAAGAAACAGTTCTATATATTTATTTTCATTGCCGCTATGTTTAAGCATGGAAACTGTTTTTGCAATAAGATATTCAGGCTGATAAGATTCATGAAAATCTTTAGCAACTGCCCATCTTAGGAAATCTTCGAGTGCATAGTTATATATTTCAGCATAGTCACTGATTTCAAGGTCTTTATTTATAGTTAGTTCAGGTTTTTTTAAAAGAGTTGCAAAAACATACCCTTTTATTTTTAATACTTCTCCTGATTCTTTAAAACCAGGTTTCTTAAAAACTATTTCATTTTCTCCTTTTGATAAAAAACCTTTAAATGGAGTTGTTCCGGAATATTCTCCGTTAACCCAAACAGACGAATTGGGAGGAAAAGAGTTAAAATAGACTCTTGTCCCATTATTAATGATGCCGGGGAGAAAAAAGAACATAAAAAATAATAAAAGCAAAATTGTAATATATATTACTGAAAGATAAGCACCTGGATGAATTCCAGCAATCTTTTTCAATTCTACCTTTAAATCAATATGCTCTGATTTTATTTTTTGTTTTTTTGTGAATAAATTACTAAACATGTCTTGTCGCATTATATGGATAACCGTTGTTACTTGTCAATGTAATAAAATATATGATAATCTGCTAAGATTCGATAAAGGATTAGGAATAGCTCTTATAATGACAAAATATTTTGATAAAATACAAAAAATCACAGAGTACTTGCTCACACAGCGCAAGATAAGAAAGTACAATAAATATAAAAAGCATAAAGGCAAAAATCCTGTTATTGACTGGATAGAAGCATTTTTATGGGCAGCAATGGTAGTGCTTCTTATAAATCAATATTTTTTCCAGGCATATCAGATCCCTTCAGGATCTATGATCAATACTCTTCTTGTAAAAGACAGAATATTTGTTAATAAAATGATCTATGGACCGGAACTTATTCCAGGTGCTTTGAAAATTCCTGGATTATTTAAACCTCAACGTGGGGAAGTAATTATTTTTGAAAGCCCTACTTATCTTTCAAAGGGGCCTCTTTTTGATATTACGCAGAGAGTTTTGTATATGGTGACCCTCTCAATGGTTGATATTGATAAAGATCAGTATGGAAATCCCAAAGCCCATTTCCTTATAAAAAGGGCAGCAGGAGTAGGGGGAGACAGAATTAAAAATACAAATGGAAATCTGTTAATAAAGCCAGCAGGGGTAGATCATTGGATTGCTGAAAAAGAGTTTAAACAAAAAGAGAGAGCTTCAGCGCCTGTAAGAAGACTTATAAATGAGAACGAATATGCTTTATACCGGAGAGCTGCGACAGCGATGATCTATTCTTTTTATAATGCTAAACCTTTGGCATCAGATATGGAGGCTTATAATAGATTAAATTCTGCTTATGCTGATTTAAAAACACTTCCAGATCCAATAACTTTTAATGAATACAGGTCTGAAATAGAATATTCGATTCAACCGCATAATCAATGGATCAGAAAAAATTACAGAAAATATGAAACTGGCTGGTATATCCCCGAAGGTTGGATTTTTCCGCTTGGAGATAACAGGGATAACTCAAGGGATGGCAGATACTTTGGCCCTGTAAGAGAAAAAAAGGTTCTTGGAAAAGCCATGATTAAGTATTGGCCTGCTGAAAGATTTGGAGCAATAAGGTAGCAGATTTATGATTTTCGGCAAAAAATATCAGTATAGTCTTTACAAACCCAGTAGAAGAAAAAACTCTATATTTCTGAAAATAATTAAATTTATTTTAATTGCTTTTATACTCTATGAACTAATAACAGGATTTTTTATTTTTACTGTAAATATTGAAAGCAACTCAATGGAGCCTCTTTTACACCAAAACAATAGACTTCTTATTTTTAAACTATCATATCCGCAGAATATATT
This sequence comes from Spirochaetaceae bacterium, assembly GCA_009783755.1. Taxonomy (GTDB): domain Bacteria; phylum Spirochaetota; class Spirochaetia; order CADAEX01; family CADAEX01; genus WQTU01. The sequence goes on along the minus strand of WRCW01000043.1, from coordinate 5,148 downwards.
CAATAATAGATTCACAATTCCAGGTATAGGACAACCCAAAAGAGGAGATATTGTTATCTACCATCATAATTTTGAAAGAGATTATCCCTGGTATTTAAAGCCAATAAATTCAATTATCAATTTTTTTACTTTTCAAAAAAGAGAACTGAAAACAAAGTATGATTATAACAATAGGGTAAATGTTCGCAGAATAGTTGGTATTCCCGGAGATACAATTAAAATAAAAAACAATATAGCTCATATCAAGCCAATGGAAAGCAATAACTTTGTAACAGAATTTGATCTTAACAAAGATAAATATAATATCAATATTTCTTCTTTTCCAGAAAACTGGGACAGTAAAAATAACCCTTTTTATTTAGATATTGATGAAATAAAAATAGAAGAAGGCTTTTATTTTATTATGGGAGATAACCGTGAACTGTACTTTGATTCCCGCACCAGCGGTCTTATTCCTGAGCAAAATATAAAAGGGAAAGTAGTTTTTAGATTTTGGCCTTTAAAAAGAATAAATGTTTTTTGATACAACTCCTAAATCGCTCTATATTCATATTCCCTTTTGCAAAAAAAAATGTAGCTATTGTGATTTTTTTTCAATACCATTTTCATCACCATCCGCATTACCAATAGAAGATTCTTTTATTGATAATATTTTGAAAGAAACTGTTAATCAGATAATTTATTTTAATACACAGTTTAATATTAATACCTTAAAAACAATCTACATTGGGGGAGGTACCCCTTCTACAATAGGTGAAGAAAAACTTGAAAAAATGATTAAAACTGTTGTTTCAATGTATGATAAGAACCCTGAAGAATTTTCTATTGAAATAAATCCCGAAACAGTTAATTGCGATTTACTTAAAATGTTAAATGATTTGCCTGTTACAAGGATAAGTCTTGGAGTTCAGTCTTTTAATAAAAAAATGGTTAATACTCTTGGCAGGAACGCTACTATAGAGGCTGTTTATAATGCTCTTGAATTGTTAAAAAAATATAGCGATAAAAAATTAAGTATTGATCTTATATCTTCGATTCCAGGACAAACTGTTGATGAAGCATTGTCTGATCTAATTACTGCTCTTTCTTTTAAGCCTGAACACATATCTCTATATTATCTCACAATAGAAGAAGGGACAGAGCTGTATAAAAAGTTTACAGAAAAAGATCAGGATGAGAGGTGCTGGATAGAAGCTTGTGAATCACTTGCGGCATCTGGTTATGATCATTATGAGATATCAAATTTTTGCATTCCTGGAAATGAATGTCTCCATAACAATAATTACTGGAAAATTGAACCTTATATAGGATGCGGATTATCAGCAGTTTCAACTTATTGCAGCAATGGTTCATTTTATAGAATATCTGTGACAGATGATCCTGATATTTTTATAAAAGGTGAAAAAACATCATGGGGCATGGAAAAAGAGATTATAAAAAATCATGATTTTTTAATTGAACTCCTTATGATGGGGCTTCGGACAAAAAAAGGTATAGATCTAAAAGAGATTGGTAGTTTTTTTAATATTGATTTAATGAAAGCACTGGAACCTGTTATTTCAAAATGGGATAAAAAAGGTTTTATAACACTAAATGACCATGTGCTTGCATTAAACAAAAAAGGGAGATATTTTCACACTTCTTTTATGATCGATATAATGGATTTTATTGATAAAATAACAAAAAAGTGATATTATTAAATGGGATGGTTTTGATCATGTGACACTTGTAAGGTATATTTTTATAAAACTTGATTTAAAGTGTTATAGTGGCAGGAGTAGAAAATGAAGGATATGACTAAAAGTAAAATCATAAACTTCTCGATGATAATTGTTTTCTGCTCATTGTTCATTACCAGTTGCCCTAATCCAATTATAGCCAGCATAGTTGAACCTAAAAAAATAACTTTCAATAGTAATGGCGGCAGCTATGTTGAAAACCAAATCATATACAAAGGCCAGACAATAAAAGAGCCATCAACCCCAATAAGAAATGAATATAATTTTGATGGCTGGTATCAGGATAACAATAGATTTCAGGTAAAGTGGAATTTTGAAGCTGTTCCAGATAATGAAATAACTCTGCATGCGAAATGGATGCCAATTGCTTCTCATGATATAATGCTCTCTGCATCCGGAACTGTAGATTTAGGTTCTGTTGCACTTGGTTATACAGCGCAAAGTCCCTACATCGTAACCATTACCAATGCAGGCAACCAGCCAACCGGGGATCTAACTATAAATCCTTCCGGCGCCAATCCTGGCAGTTTTACCATGTCAGAAACCATGATAAGTAGTCTTAATACAGGCGAGAGCAACAGTTTTTCCATTGTTCCTGTTACAGGGTTGGGCATTGACGTGTATACTGCTACAATTACAGTATCTAACATCGCGAATGGCATTACTGCAGAATTTTTTGTGATATTCAGCGTGGGCATGATACCAATTACTAATATTGACATTATTGTAACTGAGCCAACAGCAGGAGAGCCACCCGACAATACAGCAATTGTTACAACAGCTCCTGCAAGCGCTGCAACCATAACCAATGTAACATGGAATCCCGGCGATGACCCATTCTTTCCTGAGACCTCATACATGGTCAATATTACATTGCAGGCAGTAGCTGATTATGTTTTTATTGGATCAGCTAGTGCTGCCATCAATGGGCAGTCTGTGACTGTTCCTGTCACTACAAGCACTACAATAACGCTTTCCCTCGCATTCAACTCAGGTTTAGCATACCTTGGCGATGGCACACCAGCAAGTCCCTATCTTGTCAGAAATGAGCAAGAGCTTCAATATATTGGAAGAACCAATAATACTGCCCCTTATGAGGACTGGACTCCTGATAAGCACTATAGTCTTAGCAGCGATATAAATTTGCCATTGACAGGAGAAACCAACTGGATACCAATTCCTTCTTTTACTGGAACTCTAAATGGTAATGGTTATATAATAAATAACCTGACAATAACAAACACCACAAATAATCGTCAAGGTTTAATTGGATATATAAGTGGAGGAACAGTCAGGAATCTTGGGCTTACAAATGTGGATATTAATGTTAATGTAAATATGGTTGGTGGAATTGCAGGACAAGCTTTTGGTACAATTGAAAACTGTTATGTTATTGGTACTATTGCTGGTATCGGGGATGTTGGCGGAATAGTAGGGGTAATGACTGGTAGTACTGTACGAAATTGCTATGTTGCAGGAAAAATAACCAGTGCTATTTCACCTACCAGTTCCGTTGCCGGAATTGCCGCAGATGCTTTGGATACAATAGAAAACTGCGTTGTATTATTTGAAAGTCTAATTAATACTACTTCAAACTCTACAAATATTGGGCGAATAACAGGAAGACCTCCAATAAATCCAGACTTACTTACACTCAGTAATAACTACGTATGGATTAATATGGATGTAACCTTTGTTGGCGGGACATATGTCAAAAATCCCGGACATGATACAAGAGATGGCGAAGACTTGACCACGATGGAAGCAAAAAATATGAATAACTGGCCTGCTCAATTTCAAAGCGATCCATGGGTATGGGAAGACAATAGCAGTATGCCTCGCTTGAACAACAGCACAGCTCCGACGTGGCCATCATATCTGCAGTGATGCTTAGGTTCTTGAATTTGCGAAAATTGAAAGTAGTTTTTACACATAGAAGGAGATGATATGAAAACAAAATTGATGTTATTAACAATATTCATGATTTTTTCTCTACAGGCAATGTTTATTTCATGCGGTAATCCTTGGTTGGATTCAATTTTAAGTTCTGGTAATAATAAAAAAGATGATACTACATCTATTGAATTCACCAGTATAGATAAAGCCATTGAATGGCTTAACTCACAACCAGGTGGAGGATCTGCAACCAATCCAGTGTCACTGAATATGAAAATCCCTCTTGGCAATATGCCAAGTAATGAATGGGTGGATTTGCTTAATGCCATTGGTTTCACAGGCAAGTATGTAAACCTTGATCTTTCTGCCTGTGCTTTAAACAGCCCCTATATGTTTGACCCAGCGGAAAACAATTCTACTGCCAAGTACCAGATCACCTCTCTTATACTCCCAAATCAGGCTCAAACTATTGTTGATAATTCTCCTGTTGCTGCCTTCAATCACTTTAGCAGCCTTACCCATGTGAGTGGAACAAATATAAATACCATTGGTGTCGCTGCCTTTTATAGCTGCAATGAATTAATAAGTGTTAACTTCCCTGCTGCAATAGTAATTGCAGATGCTGCTTTTGAAAACTGTCCCAAATTGGAGAACGTGAATATACCCAAAGCAGAATATATTGGTGGCTGGTCCTTTGAAGGATGTGTTGCTCTTAAAACCATAAACTTCCCTGAAGCAGTAACCATTGATTATTGTGCTTTCTCCGACTGCCAAACTTTAATAATTGTGAACTTGCCCAAAGCAGAAATCATCGGAGGGCAGGCTTTCACTCGTTGTTACGCATTACTAGACTTAACTCTTCCTGCTGCAAAAACAATCAATATTAATGCTTTCTATGATGCTCCTGCTCTAACAAGAGTGATTTTGCCCAAGGCAGAATCCATTGGTACTTACGCTTTCCAAGAGTGTGAAGCTCTTATCAATATTACCCTTGGACCTGCTGCCCCCACGCTGGGGACAGATATCTTTACTGTAGTTGGACCTCCTGTCAGATCTGTTATAGTATCGATCCCATCTGGAGCAACTGGTTATGGTTTATCCCCAGTAGATACCATAACTCAAAACTGGGGCAATGCTTTTAGAGGCATGGGTTGGGATGGAACCAGTTACTTAACAGGATCTGTTAACCCCAATATCAATCTTATAATACAGAATTTACCATGACCCAATATTTAATCTATCCATCTGAATGATGAATATCAGGTTTATTTTAAGTGGCAGGGAAATAATGCTTTTGATGTGAAAATTATTGACTATCATTAGGGTACTTGGAATCTTTACCCCCGTTGACTTTTAGCTTTCATATATAGTAATTTAAATTAAGGAGAAAAGATATGTCAGGTCATAGTAAATGGGCTTCCATAAAACATAAAAAAGGTGCAAATGACGCAAAAAGAGGTCAGATATTTACCAAAATAATTAAAGAAATAACTGTTGCTGCAAAGCAGGGTGG